>CAIVDH010000112.1 GCA_903904635.1 uncultured Burkholderiales bacterium
CTGAACGGCTGCCATCTTCAGGGCTGAACTCAACATCATCAGTAAACTTTCTGGCAAAACGCACTGCCTGCCGCGCCTGTTCCAGCACTTGATCTGGAGACATACGCAGCTTTTTTTCCATATGCAGAGGCGAAGTCGCAATAAACGTATGAATACGCTTTCTGGCAGCTGGCTCCAGTGCTTCTGCGGCGCGCGAGATATCGCGATCATTGGCTCTTGAAAGCGAGCACACAGTCGAATCTTTGATAATGCCGGCAATAGCCCTGATCGATTCAAAATCTCCCTGTGAAGATGCGGCAAAACCAGCCTCGATCACATCCACTTTCAGCCTTTCCAGCTGGCGGGCGATACGAATTTTTTCTTCACGCGTCATGGACGCGCCGGGCGACTGCTCGCCATCGCGCAATGTTGTATCGAAAATAATGAGCTTGTTTGAATCAGCCATGCTGGGCTCCTAAATGGAAACTATGGAAAATTTTGCGTTTAGCGTGCATCTTCTCCTGTCCTTGCCTTTTGAGGCATGAACGAGAAACAAACACGAATTGTAGGGGAAAGGGTGTCTGCGCGTTAACGCAGCAGATACAAAAGCAGCAGACCGGGCAGGCTGCTGTTGCTTGAGAATACGAAAAATAATGATGATCGTGACATGTAGTAAAGAATAAGCGGATTAAAAGAAAAGCGCAACCAGCAATAACCGGGGGTTATCGCATTTGGAAGAAAAGCTATTTTTCCTCGCCTGAATCAGGCTCAGTCTGCACGATGCTGACCGGCCGGCCTTTAAGCAAGCGCCAGAAAAATACGCCGTAGCCTGACAGGCCATACACAACAAACAACCCAAACAAAACCTTGGGCGGATCACTGGAGACCGCCACAAAAATCAGCACAATCAGAAAAATCGCAATGAATGGCACAGATTTGCGGAAGTTCACATCCTTGAAACTATAGAACGGCACATTCGTCACCATGGTCAGCCCGGCATACAGCGTAATCGTCCAGGACAGCCAACGAAAATCGGTGCCGGCTATACGCAAATCATCCATCAGCCAGATGAAGCCCGCTACCAGCGCAGCAGCTGCCGGGCTAGGCAAACCCTGAAAAAACCGCTTGTCCACAACGGCGATATTGGTATTAAAGCGCGCCAGACGCAAAGCTGCGCCCGCGCAATATACAAAAGCGGCCAGCCAACCCAGCTTGCCCATACCGCGCAATGACCACTCATAAACGATGAGCGCAGGCGCAGCGCCGAATGACACCATGTCAGAGAGGCTGTCGTACTGCGCACCAAACTCGCTCTGCGTATTGGTCAGACGCGCAACACGGCCGTCCACGCCATCAAGCACCATTGCCGCAAAAATCGCTACCGCAGCATTCGAAAACTGCATGTTCATTGCCATCACGATTGCATAAAAACCGCAGAATAATGCGGCAGTAGTAAATGCATTAGGCAGCAAATAAATGCCCCTGTTACGCGCTGGCGGCGTGATCAGATCGCCTTCCACATGCCGACTGGCGCGGCGCAGGGATAGCTTGGGCAGCCTCAAAGGCTTCACATTGCCAGCCTTGGCCTTCGATTTGCGATTGTTAAAAATTGACATGGCGCTTATGTTAACCGAGCACTGCAGCTACGGGTATCAAAATTCAGCCAAGATGGTTTCAGTAGCAGAAACCTTGTCTCCTACCGTCACCAAAGGACGCGCAGTCAGCGGCAAATAAACGTCAACGCGCGAACCGAAGCGGATAAAACCATAGCGCTGTCCGCGAGCCAGGGTGTCTGATGCGTTTACATAACAAAGAATCCGGCGCGCGATCAGCCCGGCCACCTGCACACAAGTCACAGTTTGACCATTGGCCGCAGTAATTACCAAGGCATTGCGCTCATTCTCAATGGAGGCCTTATCCAGATCGGCATTCACAAACTTACCTGGAAAGTATTCAACCTTCTCAATCTTGCCGTCTACCGGCGAACGATTGGAATGCACATTGAACACATTCATGAACACACTGATTTTCAGGGCTTCACGGTTGGCGTAAGGGTCATGCGCCTTGCCGACCACAACGATACGGCCGTCAGCCGGGGACAACACCGCTTTAGTATCTTGCGGAATCATTCTGGCCGGGTCGCGGAAGAACTGTAGGACGAAAATAGCAATGATCCAAAAAGGTATGGACCACAGACCAAGGAATGCCGATGCCAGTAGCGCAGCGATGAACGCAATAGCGAGGAATGGCCAGCCTTCTTTGGCGATGATGGGGTGAGGATAAGTGTTCAATGTCGCTCCAAATTTATGTATTAGCAAAATACATTGCCGCAAACGAGTATTTCAATTTTAGTTTGAATTGTAACTCGACACCGAACTGACCAGCCAAGTTTGCTTGATTTAAGAAAACGAACAATGTTTATTACAAAAAATCTCACCAAGAAAATTTATGGGAATTCTTAAGAACTCAAAAGGTTAAATAGTTACAAATTTTTTCGTCCACTCGTCAAATTAAAAAAATAAAAATATATTAACCATACGGCCAGCTGCATTCCAGATGAAAACTCAACAAAAGGGAATTTTATGACTTCGAATATTCAGATGCAATCCGCTTTAAAATCAATTGAAGTCTTTAATCAAGC
>CAIVDH010000113.1 GCA_903904635.1 uncultured Burkholderiales bacterium
AGCAAAGACACTGGGTTCCGGCCTACGCCGGAACGACTGTTGTGATTTGGGCGCTGCCTATATTACCAACGTCATCCCGGCGCAGGCCGGTATCCAGTGTCTTTTTTAAATGACGAAAACTTCCGCCTTAATTGACCACTCTTATTTAGCCTTCATCGCATTAATCTGATAATTTTGCATACGCGCTTCAGCAACCGAGTACCACTGATTTTGTTCATGCTGAAAACGCTGATAATGGTCATAGATTTTTTTGAATTTAGGATTGTTTTTTGATTCTTCCTTCATCAATTCAGTTGTCGCTTTGGCGCAGGCATCCATCACTTCTTGCGGAAAGGCGCGCAGCTTGGTGCCACGTTTTAAGAGTCGCGCCAGCGCCTGAGGATTCCGCACATCGTATTCTGCCTGCACTACGACATGTGTTTCATATGCAGCAGCAGTAATGGCAGCACGATAAGCTTGGGGCAATCCATCCCATAATTTCGAGCCGATCAAGAGCGACACCTGTGAGCCGGTTTCCCACCAGCCTGGTGTGTAATAGTAAGGTGCTACGCGTTCAAAACCCAACTTCTCATCATCATAAGGCCCCACAAATTCAGCTGCATCTATCGTGCCTTTTTCTAGCGCAGGATAGATATCACCAGCTGGTATCTGCTGTGGTACCACGCCCAACCGTTGCAATATTTTTCCGGCAAAGCCACCTACCCGCATCTTCAGACCAGACAGATCTTGCACGCTCTTGATCTCTTTGCGAAACCAGCCGCCCATCTGACAGCCGGTGTTACCTATGGGCAGAGCAGTCAGGCCATACCCTTTTAAAAATTCCTGATACAACTCACGACCACCTCCAGCCGTGTGCCAGGCTGTTTGCTGACGTGAGTTCAGACCAAATGGTGCGCAGGTATCAAAGGTGAATGTTGCATCTTTGCCGTAATACAAATACAGCGCGCTATGGCCCATTTCTATGGTGCCGTTTTGCACTGCATCGAGCACTTGAAAGGCGGGTACCAATTCGCCGGCAGGGAAAGTACGGATAATAAAATTACCATCAGTGATTTCAGCGACCCGCTTGGCAAATTTTTCTGTGCCACCGTACAAGGTATCGAGCGACTTTGGAAAACTGGAAGCCATACGCCAGTTTAGCTTGGGCAGGGATGCTGCAGATGCCGATGTGGTTAAGGCAGCCAATGCAGCCGCGCCACTTGCAGCCTGTATGAATTTGCGTCTTTGCATGAGAGTTGTCTCCTCTGTTTTATAGATATTGTAATTACGAAATTTTAATTATTAATTGCTCATATACTTACTCAAGATAAGTCTTCAGAACCGCAGCATCATCGAGCTCACTATACCCTTTTGCCAGCGTAGCCTTGAATATCTCCAGCGCCTGAGCAGCCATAGGTGTGTCGTGGCCTATCGTATCTGACATGGCCACTGCCAGCGCAATGTCTTTGCAAAGGATATGCGCATGCGCGCGCGGCGCAAAATCAAGTTGCAAAGCGCGTGACATGCGATCTTCACCTATCATCGATTGTCCACTCGAGGCATTGATCAAAGTAAGCAAACGATGTGGCTCCAAACCCAGTTTGATACCTAACGCCATCGCCTCAGCGGCGCCGACCAGATTAATTCCTGCTAATAGATTATTCACCAGCTTGGATTTTGCGCCGTCTCCGATCACGCTGCCTAATCTGAAAATTTTATCTGAAAGTGCATCCAAAACGGACTGATGGCGCTGTATGTGTGCCTCTTCACCTGCGAGCATAATGCTCATGCTGCCTGCTAGTGCACGTGCAGGGCCACCAGAAATCGGCGCATCCAGAATACCGATATTGTGTTTGGCAAGACGATGGGCAAAGGCGATCGTGTCTTCGGGCGCGATGGTCGAACACAGCATCACGACCGCACGGTCAGTAACGCTCGTTGCCACGCCATCCTCACCAAATAATACGGCCTCGTTTTGTGCAGCGTTGACTACGACAATAATAATCAGATCACATCGATTAGCAATCTCTGCCGGACTCTCACAAACATGCATGTCGAATGCACGCGCTGACTCTTTAGCTTTTGGATTAACATCGCAGACAGCTATATCGTAGCCCTTGATTTGCAGATTGCGCGCCATGGCCATGCCCATAGATCCTATGCCTATGATGCCAGTGGTTGATTTTGGATTCATACTTGTTGTGCAGGTGATTTAAAAATATAAAAAATTAAATGAAGAAAATTACAGCTTGCGCTGGTATTTTGGTTCTTTCAACATTCACTGTTCAACGAGATAGCCACATTATCACTGATGTGCAGGCTTGCTATGATCGCAGTAATAGCATTTAAAAATCCTACCATTACTTAAAAATATTAAACTGACAATCCAGTTATTCAATCAGGAGCGTAGATGAATCAAATCACTCGCATGCGTGCAGCTGAATTAATCTCTTTGTATCGTAGCGGTGCGATTTCGCCTGTGGAGGTGACGCAAGCTGTGCTGTCACGCATAGATGCCGTCGATGCAATGCTAAACGCGTTTTGCCTGGTGGACGCCGAGGCAGCGCTGCACAATGCGCGTTTGAGCGAACAGCGCTGGCAGCAGCATCGCCACGTCGGCCAGCCGGTGGGGGCGCTTGAAGGCGTGCCTGCATCAATCAAAGATCTGATACTCACGCGCGGCTGGCCTACGCTGCGCGGCAGCCTGACAGTCGATCCGAATCAGCCATGGGAGATGGATGCGCCTGTCGTGGCCAGATTGCGCGAGGCAGGGGCGGTATTGCTGGGCAAAACCAATACGCCAGAATTCGGCTGCAAAGCCGAGACGAATTCGCCACGCACCGGTATCACACGCAATCCATGGAATCTGACGCGTACCGCAGGCGGCTCCTCGGGAGGCGCTGCAGCCGCCGTTGCCGCCGGCATGGGGCCGCTGGCTGTCGGTACCGATGGCGCAGGTAGCGTGCGCGTACCCGCTGCATTTTGTGGCAACGTAGGCTTTAAACCTAGTTTCGGACGTGTTCCGGCTTATCCACTTTCACCGTTCGGATCTGTAGCCCATCTCGGGCCACACACCATGAGCGTGACGGACGCAGCATTGATGATGAATGTCATGAAACAAGCTGATGCGCGCGACTGGACCGCCCTGCCTTTTGATCCGGTGGATTACACCACCACTCTCAACGATGGCATACAAGGGTTACGTATCGCTTATTCGCCAACGCTGGGTTATGCGCAAGTACATCCTGAGGTGGCGCAGGCAGTTGAACATGCGATACATACTTTGCAGGATTTGGGTGCGCACGTTGAGCAGCTTGACCCCGGCTTTGAAGATCCGCTGGATATTAGTACTGGTCTATGGTTTGCTGGAGCATGGCAAGTCTGGTCTGCGCTCACCTCTGAGCAGCAGGCGCTTACTGATCCGGATTTTCGTGCCGAGGCAGAGCAGGGCGCCCGACTTAGCGTAAATGATTTGCATCAATTGAATATGCGCCGCGGATTATTGGGATCTCATTTGCGGCAATTCATGCAGGGTTTTGATCTGATCGTTACGCCTACAGTAGCCGTACCTGCGTTTGAAGCCATGCCAGCCGGCCATGCGCCCATGACACCACAGCAGATGCTGGGATGGACGCCGTTTAGCTACCCATTCAATCTGAGTCAGCAGCCCGCCATTACTATTCCATGCGGATTGACCAGCGATGGATTACCTATCGGTTTGCAGTTGGTTGGTCCCATGTTTGGTGATGCGATGGTGTTACGTGCTGCGCGGGCTTATGAGGCTGTGCATCCGCTGCCTTATCCTCAAGAATAAATAAAATAGTTTTTTTAATAGGCCGCGCTTAAAATAATACTAGCTAAAAAAAAGGAGCCGCAGCTCCTGTTTTTTTTAACAATTTAAGTTATTTAAATAACTAAATTAATTTAATTTCAAACTTCATCTGGCACTGGCGTTTCAAATGGCGCTGAAGGAATCAGCGTTGCATCAGTTTTGCCACCGGTGTAAGGTGGGGACGTAACAGAAGTAAATACAGGTATTGATCCACCGCTGGCAACTGCTTTCAACCGTTCATATTCCTGCAATACCTTCGCGCCGTATCCGCCATCTGTAGCCAGATTACCAAGACTTCCTCCCAT
>CAIVDH010000114.1 GCA_903904635.1 uncultured Burkholderiales bacterium
GTGCCCACGGAGGGACTCGAACCCCCACACCTTGCGGCACTTGGACCTGTACCATGCGCGTCTACCATTTCCGCCACGTGGGCCAAACGAAGGCGAGATTATAGCCCATAAGATCGGTAAGTCAACCTGACTAATTTATCTATTCGACCTTATATCGCGCTTTTCTCAGCAAAGCAGGCTCGCCTCCGTTACACTAACGATGTTTTTATCAACCTAAAGCCCCACCTTTTGAGCCAGTATCCCTACAGTATTCCCAGCCGCGAGGAAATTCTCGGCCTTTTGCGCACTGCCAGTGAAGCGCAGACACTCCCATCGATTGCCCAGGCGCTAGCTGTCAAAGAAGACGAGCTTGACGGCCTGACGCGCCGGCTTAATGCCATGGAGCGCGATGGTCAGATCAAGCCTGACCGTAATGGCAACATACAACTTGCCAATACCACCAATTTCATCGATGGCAGAGTTTCCAGTCATCGCGATGGCTATGGCTTTCTGATTCCGGATGAGGGCGATGATATTTTCTTGCCCGAAAAAGAAATGCAGAAAGTGCTGCATGGCGACCGCGTGCGTGCGCGCATCACCGGCACAGATCGTCGTGGTCGACCTGAAGGCACGATCGTTGAAGTGATCAGCCGCGCCAATACCCATGTGATCGGTCGTCTGGTTAATGAAAATGGTGTCTGGCTGGTTGTACCCGAAGACAAACGTATTGGTCAGGATATCGCTCTCTCAGGACCGATCGGCAAGGCAAAAGTGGGGCAGGTAGTCAGTATTGAGCTCACAGAGCAGCCATCGCGCTATTCGCAGCCAGCCGGAAAAATTTCTGAAGTATTGGGTGATATTGATGACCCCGGTATGGAAATCGAGATCGCCGTGCGCAAGTATGGTGTGCCGCATGAGTTTTCAGAAGCCGCAAAAAAACTCGCTGCAAAACTGCCTTCTGAAGTCAAACCAGCTGATTTGCTCAATCGCGTAGATTTGCGCGATGTGCCATTAGTCACCATTGATGGTGAAGACGCGCGCGATTTTGATGATGCGGTCTATTGCGAACCAGTCAAGTTGGGTCGCACACAAGGTTATCGTTTGATTGTGGCGATTGCTGATGTGAGTCATTACGTTAAGCCGAATGACGATCTTGATGTCGATGCGCTCGAACGCAGCACCTCGGTGTATTTTCCGCGCAGAGTTATACCCATGCTGCCGGAGAAGCTCTCCAATGGATTGTGCTCACTTAATCCGCATGTTGATCGTTTAACTCTGGTATGCGATGCCGTCATCAACGCCAAAGGCGAGGTGCATGCATATCAGTTTTATCCTGCAGTGATACATTCCGCTGCAAGATTTACCTACACCGAAGTGGCCGCCATACTAGGCAACACGCGTGGGCCTGAAGCGGCCAAGCGTGGTTCGCTCGTGCCGCATCTGCAAAATTTATATGATTTGTTTCAGGTGCTGCTGCAGGCAAGGCATAAACGTGGCGCGATTGATTTTGAGACCACTGAAACCTACATCGTCTGCAACGCCGCCGGCAAAATTGAACAGATCGTGCCGCGCACCCGCAATGATGCGCATCGCCTGATCGAAGAATGCATGCTCACGGCTAACGTGTGCGCGGCTGATTTGATGGAACGCCACAAGCATCCGGGCATGTTCCGTATTCATGCCAGCCCTACCGAGGAAAAGCTCAAGCAGGTACGTACATTTTTAAAACAATTGGGCTTGAGTCTGGGTGGCGGTAATTCGCCGACTGCTACTGACTATGCCGAGCTGATGGTCAAGATCAAGCCACGGCCTGATTCCATGCTGCTGCAAACCATGCTGCTGCGCTCGATGCAGCAAGCGGTATATAGCCCGGACAATATCGGTCACTTCGGCTTGTCTTATGAAGCGTATGCGCATTTCACCAGCCCGATAAGACGTTACCCAGATTTGCTTACGCATCGCACTATCAAAGCTATTTTGCAGGGCAAGCAATACCATCCCAAAGGCATAGATAGCAGCGTTTTAAATACTAATCTGTCACCAGCGGCACGCAAGATGCAGGCGAAAGATCGCGCTGCCGGCAAAATGAAAGCTGAAGGTGATCTGGCCATCTGGGAAGCCTTAGGCATACATTGTTCTGCCAATGAGCGACGTGCAGATGAAGCCTCACGCGACGTAGAAGCGTGGCTGAAATGCTATTTTATTAAAGACAAACTCGGTGAAGAATTCACCGGTACGATTTCTGGTGTCGCATCATTCGGTATCTTCGTGCAGCTCGATGCCTTATTCATCGAGGGCATGGTACATGTCACCGATCTTGGTGCGGATTATTTTCAGTTCGATGATGCGCGTCATGAATTGCGCGGTGAGCGTACCGGCATACGTTATCAGCTGACTGATCGCGTTACAGTGCAAGTCAGTCGTGTTGATCTGGATGCGCGTCGCATTGATTTGCGTTTGGTGACTGAGCCTGGCATACGCACGCAGTTAAAAAATGAAGCCAAGCGTGCTGAAACAGCGCGTGCGCCTCGCGGCGCTAAAGAGAGTGTAAAAGCGGGCGCAAAAAAAGTCACGGCCGCGCGCTCTGAAAACAATGAAAAGACTGCCAAGCGCAAACCTAAATCCAAGCCTGCAAAAAATGCCGCAAAAGTAGGCAAAAAAAAGCGCTAAACAATTATTGATCATTGTATTAATTTTTATATTTTCTCCAACCCGAAAATTACTGCCGCAGCACATAAAAAAATTATTTTGCCGGCAGTAGTTTGTGGAAGTAATCAGCCAATTTAAAACCATGAAATCCAAACTAATTTTTGGCTTTCACGCCGTCACAGCGCGTATACGTCACGAAGCTGCTACCGTCGAGGAAGTGTATGTAGATGCCAGTCGTCATGATCGCCGCATGGGTGAATTACTGCGCGCGGCCAAAGCAGCCAACGTGCGCATTATTCAGGCCGATGACCAACGCCTCGACGCTATGGTCGGTACCCGCCGCCATCAGGGTGTGGTTGCGCGTGCGCAGGAGCTCTCTTTAGCCCGTAACCTGGATGAACTGCTAGACGCAATAGAAGGCCCGCCATTGCTGCTCTTGCTCGATGGTGTGACGGATCCGCATAATCTGGGCGCTTGTCTGCGCGTAGCTGATGGTGCGGGTGCTCATGCCGTTATTGCCCCTAAAGACAGAGCAGTGGGTTTGAATGCAACCGCAGCCAAAGTTGCCAGCGGCGCAGCTGATACCGTTCCTTACATTACCGTGACCAATCTTGCTCGCACCATGCGTGAATTGCAGGAGCGGGATATCTGGTTAACAGGTACAACAGAAGATGCAGAAAGTTCGGTCTACGATATCGACTTTACTGGCGGTTGTGCATTGGTCATGGGCTCCGAAGGAGAAGGCTTGCGGCGCCTGACTCGCGAGAACTGTGACCGGCTAGTGCATTTGCCCATGATGGGTTCGGTAGAAAGTTTGAACGTATCGGTCGCATCGGGTATCTGTTTATATGAAGCCAGGCGACAGCGTATAGTCAAGAAATGAGCGCATGAGTGGGCACATAACTGGCCGCATAAAGTGACCTGATTACTACCGCGCGGCAACCGTATACACAATTCGAATAGAATCACTGTTTGGCAAATAATTTTAATATCGCATGTTTACCCGTCTACAAGAAGACATCGCCAGCATCATAGAGCGCGATCCTGCAGCCCGTAATAGCTGGGAAGTACTGACCTGCTATCCGGGCTTGCATGCGATTGTGATGCATCGCTGGGCTAAAGCCTGCTGGATGCATGGTTACAAATGGCTGGGGCGTTTCATCTCGCATATGGCGCGTGGTCTGACTGGCATAGAGATACATCCCGGCGCCACCATAGGGCGACGTGTATTTATTGATCACGGTTTTGGTGTAGTCATAGGCGAGACAGCCGTCATTGGCGACGAGTGCACCATCTATCAAGGTGTGACTTTGGGTGGCACGTCGTTGGCCAAAGGTACCAAACGTCATCCGACACTGGAGCGCGGCGTCATCATCGGTGCTGGTGCCAAGGTCTTGGGCGCGTTTACCGTAGGCGAGGGCGCCAAGGTGGGCTCCAATGCTGTCGTGGTCAAAGAAGTCCCCGCAGGCGCAACTGCCGTTGGCAATCCGGCGCGCATACTGGTCAAGGAAACAGAAGGTTTTCGTGATGAAGCTGCCGCCCGCATGTTCGCAGCTTATGGCTTAACGCAAAATGCTGATGATCCGCTTGCAAAAGCCATGCACAGTTTGATAGATAACGCTGCCATGCAGGAGCATCAGCTGGTTAAAATTGTGGCTGCTCTGAAGGCTGCAAACATACCTTGCGAGACTATGCCCGATCTTGATAAATTTAATGCCGGTAAATTGAATAAGCTGGTTGAGTAATTTAACTACAGAGTTTCTTGCTCAATCTGGTTCTACACACTGGATATCCGCTGCCTCATCAATGGAGATCCATCCACCGCGATGATGCTCGCCCTCATAATCCCAGTCAGGTAACACATAGCGAACCTGTTCGCCGCTATGCGTTTTGGTGACATGTTTCGCCGGACGATGCGTGTGGCCATGAATCATAATCTGCACCGCATGTGCATCAAATAGCGCATTGATGGCAGCAGCATTTACATCCATGATGTCCATCGGTTTTGTCAGCTGCGCAGTGCGACTGCCTGCACGCATCTGCTCTATGATGGCTTTGCGTTGCGCCAGCGGCTGGGATAAAAAACTCTGCTGCCAATCTGTATTGCGTACCTGATTACGAAATGCCATATATGCGGCATCATCTGTGCATTGTGCATCACCATGGATGAGCAATATGTTCAGCCCTGCAATATGTGCGAGGTAAGGCTCAGTCAGTAAATGCGCGCCACAAGCTTCGGCAAAATCTTTGCCCGCCAAAAAATCACGATTGCCTGCTAGCCAAAAAATTTCTGTGCCATGGGTACGCGTTGCATGCAATGCATCAATCACGCTACGGTTGAATGCCTCGTCGATATCATCATCACCTGCCCAGTATTCAAAAATATCACCCAGCAGATAAAGCTGTTTGCTGTGCACTGCCTCGTTGCGCAAAAATTGGAAAAACTTTGCCGCTGTCTGCGGCATGGATGCAGTTAAATGCAGATCAGACGCAAAAAGCGCAACCGTTGCCGATTGCGCTTTTTTAGAATCAGATAGGGTTTGTGGCACAGCCATGCCGTATCAGACGACCTCAGCTTTTTCGATGATCACATCTTCCACAGGCACATCTGAAAACATGCTCTTGCGCCCGGTTTTGACTGCACCGATTGCATCAACCACATCCATACCAGCGGTGACTTTGCCAAATACACAGTAGCCCCAGCCATCCGAACCTGGATGGTCGAGAAACCCATTGTCATTCGTATTAATGAAAAATTGCGCAGTGGCTGAATGCGGATCGGAGGTGCGCGCCATCGCAACTGAGTAGTGAACATTTTTCAATCCATTTGCAGCTTCATTTTCAACAGGATCATTGACTGATTTTTGTTTCATGCTCGAATCAAAGCCACCACCCTGAATCATGAAGCCATCAATTACGCGATGAAAAATCGTGCCGTCATAATGTCCTGCCTTCACATAAGAAATAAAATTTTCAACTGACTTCGGCGCTTTTGCAGCATCGAGTTCTAAAGTGATTTGGCCATGGTTGGTGGTTAGTACAACATTCATTTGATTATCCTTTTAAGGTGTTCTTAATTTATGCGTTAAATATTTTTAATATATTTTTTAACTTATTCGTAACTTACTCAATTATGCTGGCAGATTCAATAATCACTGAGGTAGTCGGTACATCGCGCGCACCAGTTTCTACAGCTTTGATTTTGTCTACGATTTCAGTACCTTTGATTACTTTACCAAATACGGCATAGCCCCAGCCATCCTGGCCTGGATAATCCAGAAAACGATTATTGTTCACGTTGATGAAAAATTGCGCGCTGGCTGAATGCGGATCAGATGTTCTTGCCATTGCCAGTGTATAAGGTAAATTTTTCAGGCCGTTTTTTGCTTCGTTTTGTATCGGCGCGCGTGTTTTCTTTTCTTTTAGATTTTTATCGTAGCCGCCACCCTGAACCATGAAGCCATTAATGATGCGATGAAAAATCGTGCCATTGTAGAAACCAGACTTAACATACTGCACAAAGTTATCAACGGTTAACGGCGCTTTTTCAGGATA
>CAIVDH010000115.1 GCA_903904635.1 uncultured Burkholderiales bacterium
GCTAACTTATATCTAGTAGTTAATTATTTATAGAATTTTTTAATTAGGAAAAAATAATTTCACATCCAGTAAATTCGCGTAACTCAGCATTCGTTACGCCCGGCGCTAATTCTACTAGTTGCAAGCCGTGCTCTACTACATCGAGTACGGCAAGGTCAGTGATGATGCGATCAACCACACCCACACCTGTCAAAGGTAAGGTGCATGTTTTTAAGAGTTTATGTGAAGTAGAACCATCTTTAGCGCGCGCCACATGCTCCATAAGAACAACGACGCGCTTTACACCGGCGACTAAATCCATTGCGCCACCCATGCCCTTAACCATTTTCCCCGGTATCATCCAGTTCGCAAGATCACCAGTTTGCGATACCTGCATCGCTCCTAAAATTGCAATATTAACTTTGCCACCGCGTATCATTCCAAATGAATCTGCCGAGCTAAAAATTGATGAGCCTGCCAAGGCTGTCACAGTTTGCTTACCGGCGTTAATCAAATCAGCATCAATACTGTCTTCAGTCGGAAACGGGCCGATACCCAGTAAACCATTTTCAGATTGCAACCAGACTTCAATATCTTGCGGTACATAATTGGCTACCAGCGTGGGCAAGCCTATGCCCAAATTTACATAAAATCCATCTTCTAATTCTTGTGCTGCGCGTGCAGCCATTTCTTCACGTGTCCATGCCATAGTTTTTCTCCGCTATTTCTGTGGAATTAATTTGCACGAACTGTGCGTTGCTCTATACGTTTTTCAGGCTTTGCATTAATCACAATACGATGCACGAAAATACCGGGTGTATGTATCGAATCCGGATCCAATTCACCCAAGCCGACCAATTCTTCAACTTCAACAATCGTGATCTTGCCTGCCATTGCGACATTCGGATTAAAGTTGCGCGCCGTTTTACGATAAACCAGATTACCCGCAGGATCAGCCTTCCATGCTTTGACTAATGAAACGTCTGCGACTAACGCACGCTCCATCACATATTGCTCGCCATCGAATTCTCGTATTTCCTTACCTTTTGCCACCACTGTGCCCACACCGGTTTTGGTAAAAAATGCAGGAATACCCGAGCCGCCTGCGCGCAGTTTTTCAGCCAGCGTGCCCTGCGGTGTAAATTCCAGTTCAAGCTCGCCAGCCAGATACTGACGTTCAAATTCTTTGTTCTCACCCACATATGAAGCGATCATTTTTTTAATCTGGCGCGTCGTGAGTAACTGACCCAATCCAAAACCGTCAACGCCTGCATTATTCGAGATGGCGGTAAGATTTTGTACACCCGAATCACGCAGCGCTGCGATCAGTGCTTCAGGTATGCCGCACAAACCAAAACCACCAACGGCAATAGTCTGGCCATCTTTTACAGCCCCAGCCAGCGCAGTAGCTGCGTCCGGATATACTTTTTTCATGGAAGTCCTCAGGTAAACTAAATAATATTTTTTGCCGTGGCCGATAGCATAGGCCGAGCAGCAGGTCGACACAATACCGTAAAAATACTTAACCCGGCAGCTTGCAACCCTAATGAATTCTTCTCAATCTATTGATTTTGCTATGATTTTCGATCGTGCACCGGTAGGCCTGTGCGTCTCGCATCAACGCGTGATTACTGCCTGCAACGAGGCGCTGGCTGGCATATTTGGCACCTCTGCTGGTGCTCTTGCCGGTCTATCCTTCTCGGTTCTTTATCCAACCATGGATGAATTTGAGCGTACCGGCGAGCGTATCGCCCCCATTTTGAATCAGCACGGTCATTATTCGGATGAACGCATTATGAAGCGCGCCAATGGCGAGTTATTTTGGTGTCACGTCACCGGCCGCGCATTGCAGCGTGATGAACCGCATGCTGCCGGCATCTGGAGTTTTGAAGATTTAAGCAGCAAGCGCCCCGTTACCGCTGAGCTGACGATACGGGAAAGAGAAGTCGCCGCATTACTTGTTTCAGGAAAAACCAGCAAACTCATCGCACGACAATTAGGCTTGAGCCCGCGCACTGTGGAAATGTATCGCGCCAAACTAATGAAAAAATTTAATGCGACCACTTCTGGTGAGCTCGTGCATCGGCTGCTAGTCGGAACACAAGCCGGATGAAAAAATAATTGCCGTCAAAATTGCAAGATCAATCGCAATAATCTCTCAAAATAATTACAGCACCGGTTGCAATAGGCGCGCTCTGATATCTTCTGGCAGCGCTATCGATTTTTCTAAACGCTGATCTACCCACACGACCTTGGCACCACCTTCAGCGGCCAGCGTATTGAAATCATCCATTCGCCTGATCTGCTGCAATGTCTGGAAACTGGAACGACCCAATTCACCAACGAGTGTCGCTACTTCGATCTCGCCCGGATAGCGCAATTGCTTTAAAAAGGTGCAATGTGCGTTAATAATCACCGGACCTATACCAGCCGGGTCAGGCGGAAAACCGAGAGCTACAAACCAGTCTATACGCGCCTGCTCCAGATAGCGAAAATACACCGTATTGTTCACATGACCCATCACATCCATATCGCCCCATCGTATCGCGGTGCGGGTACGATGTACTAGTGTGTAGCCCTCTTTCATCAGAATGCCGCCATACCGTCATCAGCGGTCATAATCGCACCGTTAATGAAACGCGATTCGTCCGCTGCCAGCAATAGCAACAAGCCATCAAGATCTTGCGGCTTACCCACACGTTTACGCGGCAACATATCTACCAGCTTCTTACCGCCTTCACTATGAAAATAATCTGAATTGATTTCAGTTTCGATATAGCCCGGACAAATCGCATTCACATTAATGCCATAGCGCCCCCACTCCAGTGCCATCGCCTTCGTCATCTGCACCGCACCCGCTTTACTCATGCAATACACACCAATCTGCGAGAGCACACGCAAGCCTGCTACTGAAGCAATATTGATAATGCGATGCTGACGATTTGGATCTGCTTTATTGCGTACTATCATGCGTTTGGCCGCTTCTTGCGCCACAAAAAACGCACCACGCAAATTCGTGTCCATCACATATTCATAATCATCAGGGGTGACATCAATAAGCCGCTGTGTAGCCGAAACACCGGAGTTATTGACCAGTATGTCTATCGGTCCGGCTTCGGTTTCTGCATGGGCCAAAGCAGATTTTATGCTGCCATAGTCCGTCTCATCTAGCTCGACCACGTGAGCTGCACCGCCATTGGCCTCGATTTCTGCGCGCAGCTCTTTTAAACGCTCCACACGCCGTGCGGCCAACACCACTTGCGCACCGGCTTCAGCTAGGGTTTTGGCAAACTGACTACCCAAACCACTCGATGCGCCTGTCACAAATGCGACTTTTCCGCTGAAATTAACTTCAATACCCACGATCTCTCCCCATGATGTTTTTGATCTATCCTGCGCAAGCCCTTATCATTACATAAATTAACCAGACCAGACCTGCTGCAATCCGCATCGAGTCCTAAATTGTCAGACAATGCTGTATCTAACTTTTATACAAACATCATGAGCCCTAGTCAGAATCCTGCTTTCCTCGAACAATTTGGTCCCCGCGAAGCCATGGAATACGATGTCGTCATCGTCGGCGGCGGGCCCGCAGGCTTGTCTGCTGCCATCCGTCTCAAGCAGCTAGCGCTGCAAAATGACCATGAAATCAGTGTTTGTGTGCTGGAAAAAGGCGGCGAGCTCGGTGCGCACATATTGTCCGGCGCAGTCATGGACCCACGCGCCATCACTGAGCTCATACCTGACTGGAAAAAACTCGGTGCGCCATTAGATACCCCAGTAAGCGAAGACCGCTTCCTGTTTCTCACTGAAACCAAAGCCATCAAAACCCCAAACTGGATGCTGCCAGGCTGCTTTCAAAATCACGGCAACTATGTCATCTCGCTGGGTAATGTGGTGCGCTGGCTGGGTCAGCAGGCTGAAAGTCTGGGCGTAGATATATTCCCCGGCTTTGCTGCCGCCGAAATTTTATATGACGAACAATGTGCCGTTGTTGGCGTAGCCACCGGCAACATGGGCGTAGACCGCGAAGGTAACCCTACCGATGCCTTTGCTATCGGCATGGAGCTGCGCGCCAAATACACGCTGTTTGCCGAAGGTGCACGCGGCAATCTGGGCAAACAACTCATCGCCGGCTACAAGCTTGATGCCGGCAAAGATCCCCAAACCTACGGCATAGGCATTAAAGAGCTATGGGAAATCGATCCTGCCAAACACCAGCCGGGTTTAGTCATCCATACCGCAGGCTGGCCGCTGGACAACAGCACCTATGGCGGATCTTTCCTCTACCATCTCGATAACAATCAGGTTGCTGTCGGCTATGTTGTCGGTCTCGCCTACGAGAACCCTTATCTGTCGCCGTTTGAAGAATTCCAGCGCTATAAAACCCACCCGGCCATACGTGGCACCTTCGATGGCGGCAAACGCCTCTCATACGGTGCCCGTGCCATCACTGCCGGCGGCTTGCAGTCACTACCCAAACTCACCTTCCCCGGTGGTGCGCTCATCGGTTGCGATGCAGGCTTTCTCAATGCCAGCCGCATCAAAGGCAGCCATGCTGCAATAAAGACCGGCATGCTAGCTGCCGATGCTGCCTTCGGCGCCATCAGCGCGGGCCGCGCGCAAGATGAGTTGTCAGCTTACAGCGCTGCCTTCGAACAATCCTGGCTGCATGAAGAGCTGCATGTGGCGCGTAATTTCAAGCCATGGATGAGTAAAGGCCTGGGCTTGGGCACGCTAATGGTGGGTATCGATCAAGTTGTATTTCGCGGTAAAGCACCGTGGACACTGCATCACAACCATGCTGACCATACGTGCTTAAAACCTGCCGCTGAATGTACGCCCATCCTCTACCCAAAACCAGATGGCAAAATCACTTTCGACCGGCTATCTTCGGTATTCATCTCCAACACCAATCACACCGAACATCAGCCTGCACATCTCACACTAAAAAATCCGGATGTGCCCGTTTCCATCAATTTGGCCAAATACGCTGGGCCTGAATCGCGCTATTGCCCTGCTGGCGTGTACGAATACGTTGCCGCAGATGGTGTTGGAGAACGCTTGCAAATCAATGCGCAAAACTGCGTGCATTGCAAAACCTGCGACATCAAAGACCCTACGCAAAATATTGTCTGGGTCACACCGGAAGGCGGCGGCGGGCCGAACTATCCGAATATGTAATGACACTACGCATCATGCAGCAAACTGAAAAATTTGAAGCATTAAGCGCGCCCCGGGCTATTTCCCTGGCAGAAGCATTTTGGTACTGGCTTAAACTCGGGTTCATCAGTTTTGGTGGTCCAACTGGCCAAATCGCACTGATGCATACCGATCTGGTTGAACACCGCCGCTGGATTTCAGAACAGCGCTTTCTGCACGCACTCAACTACTGCATGCTGTTGCCCGGCCCCGAAGCCATGCAGCTAGCCGCCTATATCGGCTGGCTCATGCATCGCAAACGCGGCGGCATCATGGCCGGCTTACTGTTCGTGCTGCCTTCGCTGTTGATACTGATTGCTTTGTCATGGATTTATCTGTCATTTGGTGACGTGCCCGTTGTGGCTGGTGTGTTGTTTGGTATCAAACCCGCCATCGTCGCCATCGTGCTTGCAGCCGCTGGACGCATAGGCGTCCGTAGCCTGCGTAATGGCTGGTTAATGGGCATCGCCGTACTCGCCTTCATCGCCATCGCATTGCTGCAGTTACCGTTTCCGCTGATCGTACTTGCCGCTGCCATCGCCGGGCTCATCGGTGGTCGACTGCTACCAGAAAAATTTCAGCCCGGCGGCGGCCACGCAGGCCGCAATAAAACATATGGCCCAGCCTTAATCGACGATCACACACCAGCCCCCGAGCACGCAAAATTTTGTTGGAAAAAGCTGCTCATGATTTCCGCAGCGGGCATAGGAATAGCGCTCATCAGTCTGCTGGCATTAGAATTTCTGACAGGCAGTTACCATCCACTGACGCAAATGGCCTGGTTTTTTACCAAGGCCGCACTGCTCACCTTTGGTGGTGCCTATGCAGTACTACCCTATGTTTATCAAGGTGCTGTAACTACCTATCAATGGCTCACGCCCGAACAAATGATAGACGGTCTCGCATTAGGCGAAACTACACCTGGCCCATTGATCATGATCGTGGCTTTTGTTGGTTTTGTAGGTGGCTGGACTAAAGAAATATTTGGCGCAAACAGTTTATTTTTGGCCGGTATAGCAGGTGCTTGCGTGGCCACATTTTTTACTTTTCTGCCATCGTTCATTTTTATTTTGGCAGGCGCACCCATCGTTGAATCTACTCGCCACGATATACGCTTAACAGCCCCGCTGACTGCGATTTCAGCGGCAGTCGTCGGCGTTATCGTCAGCCTTGCCGTATTTTTTGCCGAGCATGTATTTCATTTCTCGCAACCCTTTGCACAATGGGATCTGATCTCGTTTGCCATCGGCATAGGCGCAGCATTTGCCATCTGGCGCTATAAGCTGGGCACCATCAAACTGCTCGCCGCCTGTGCCGCAGCGGGGCTCGTGGTATCTTATCTCCCGCTGGTATAAATACAGACAACAAGCAGCGACTTTAGTAACACCGCCACAGAGATAGCAAGCACACC
>CAIVDH010000116.1 GCA_903904635.1 uncultured Burkholderiales bacterium
AACACATTGAACTGATGCACGCGTCTAAATTCTGCCGAGAGCATGGCAGGTGCCGCTACAAAGCCGACCTTCCAGCCTGTGACGTGATACGTTTTACCAAAGCTGGAGACCACAAAAGCGCGCGAGGCAAGCTCGGGATAACGGCATATGGATTCATGAGGCTTACCGTCATAGACCATGTGCTCATAAACTTCATCGGACAAAATCAGTATCTGCGTATCGCGCACGATATTGGCCAGCTGTTTGATATCTAGTTTGCGCAAGACTGAACCGGTGGGGTTGTGCGGCGAGTTAATCATGATGAGGCGCGTTTTTGGTGTGACGGCCTGCGCGACTTTTTCCCATGGCACGTAATAACCATGCTCACCGATTTCCATTTTTACTAAGACGGGCGTGGCTTTGCACAGCTCGATCGCCGGAACATAGCTGTCGTAGGCAGGTTCGATCACGATGACTTCATCGCCCGGATGTACGCAGCACATGACGGCTGTCAGTATTCCTTGCGTGCCGCCGGCTGTGACGGTGATTTCTGTGGCGGGATCGTAATCGCACTGATAAAGATCGTGAATTTTTTTTGCGATAGCAACGCGCAAGGGCAAAATCCCGGCCATAGGCGGATACTGATTCAGCCCATCCCGCATAGCCGTGTTGACGGCATCCAGCAGCGCCGGATCACAATCGAAATCCGGAAATCCCTGACCGAGATTGACGGCAGATTTTTCTGCAGCCAGGGCCGACATCACAGTAAAAATTGTGGTGCCTACTCTCGGGAGTTTGGATTCGATAGGATAGAGACCGATACTAGCGGCGTTGGGCGTGTGGTTATCGGTTGGCGTTGCTTGATGCTTGAGCGTCATGATGAAAACAAAAATAGTGTGAATTTCGTATTGTAGCTGGCAGATTGATAATCAAGTGGCAGCAGCGACCCAGGCTTCGGGGGAAAGTATCTGAAATAAGCCTAACTTGAGGGTTTTGCGTGCGAGCTTCAGCAGTGCTTTATCTTTGCTGATGAGGCAGCTAGCCTGACCATGATGCGTCAGCTCCAAGAATTTCTGATCATCCGGATCACGGCAAACCGGCAAACTGATTGTTGCAGCGCTTGCAGGCATGTCGATCTGCTCTATGAGGGTTTCAAATTCAGCATTAATTTGCTGGCGGCGCGCTTCATCCAGACCGAGTTTGGGATAAGTGAGTACGATGGACCATTCCATTTTGCAATCAGCGCGGGTGATGGCCTGCACTTTGCCTTGCTGCAGCGCGGTCATTAAGGGCTGCCAGCGCGGGTCGCGAAATAAGAATAAATCGAGACAGACATTTGTATCGATGACGATGCGTAATGGCGTAAATGCAGGCACAGATTCAGTACTAATACCGGTACCAGTGTCTGGCACGCTTAGTTGAGCGTTAGTCATGGGGCGTTTATGTTTCTGCGCGCATGCTGTGTTTTACAATCCTGTTGCTGTACATTTTTTAACCATTTTTGAGCGCGATTATTGTGCGTGTTGTTCAGCGTATGATGACTTAAAATTTTTCTGGATTAATTCGATGTTAATGCTGCTTTCACCCGCCAAGACACTAGATTATGCGTCACCCTTGCAAACGCAGGCGCACAGCGTGCCAGATTTTATTCCGCGTTCAGCCGAATTAATTTCTTTGCTGCGTCAACTATCGCCTGCTGAGATTGGCAGCCTGATGCAAATTTCTGATCCTCTGGCGCAGTTGAATGCTGAGCGTTATGCGTCATGGTCAAAAAAATTCAATTTCGATAATGCCAGGCAGGCCCTGCTGGCGTTTAATGGCGATGTATATGAAGGCTTGGATGCGCCTTCACTAAATGAAACACAGCTTTCATGGGCACAAGATCACTTGCGGATTTTATCTGGGTTGTATGGCGTATTGCGGCCACTCGATCTGATGCAGCCTTACCGGCTGGAGATGGGTACGCGACTCGCTAATCCCCGCGGTAAAGATCTGTATGCATACTGGGGCACGCAGGTCACAGAGGTATTACGTTTGGCCTTGTCTGCACAACAATCTGCCGCGTTGATTAATCTGGCTTCAGAAGAGTATTTCAAAGTGGTTAAAGCAGATTTGCTGGAGGTGCCGGTTATTAGCCCGGTGTTTGAAGATTGGAAGGGTGGCAAATACAAAATCATTTCTTTTTATGCCAAGCGCGCGCGTGGCTTGATGGCGCGCTATGCCATAGACAAAAAAATTAGCAAGCCAGCGCAGTTAAAGAAATTTGATCGTGAGGGTTATGCGTTTGATCCGGATCAGTCAGATGCAAGCCGCTGGGTATTCAGGCGGCGCGTGGCTGACTGAGCAGCCACTTAACATGTTTAGGCAGGCGTTACATCACCAGAACTTCCACCATGATTTATTGTTCGAATTTGAGCCTGCCGATCCTGCCGATTTTTTTTCGAAATTGAGTTTGTAAACGCGCAGTGCATCTTCGCGTAATTCTTTTTCACCCAATGCTTCATAAGAATTAATTTGTATTTTAAGCGCTTCTTTTACCGCGGGAGAATCAGGGTAGCCGCGTAGGACGTTTTGTGCCCGATTGATTGCAGCCAGGTAGGCGCCGCGCTTGTAGTAGTAACTGGCTACGTGCACTTCATACTCCGCCATGGCACTGACAAGATATTTCATGCGATCGCTGGCATCAGGCGCATACTTACTGTCTGGGAAGCGCTCTGTGAGCTGCTTGAATGCATCAAATGCATCGCGCGCCGCTTTCGGGTCACGTTCAGTAGGATCTTGGTTGCTGATGAAATCAAACAATCCTTTTTTGTCTTTGAAATTTGCCAGGCCGCGCAGGTAGTACATGTAATCCACATTCGGATGATTAGGGTGCAAACGAATGAAACGTTCGACTGCTGCTATGCACTGTGCCTGATCATTTTGTTTGTAGTAGGCAAAGGCAATTTCCAGCTGTGCCTGCTGAGCATAGGCACCAAACGGATAACGCGATTCCAGCTTTTCAAAAAATTTGGTGGCCTTTTCATAGTTGCCACTGTTTAGCTCATCTTTGGCCTCGGCGTATAATTTCGACGCTGTCCAGCTTTTGGTCGGATCAGATTTCTCTGCCATCGATCCGCAGGCTGACAATAGTAAGATCATCAATAAGAGAGCAAGTTTAGATTGAATTTTCAACATGGAATTGGATGTCATCGGTTCTGAATAATTTCTGAGTAGCTTCTGAGTAGCTTCTGAACAAGCAGCGATTATAGCCGATGGACACAGTAGTCAAACTCAACCCGGATTTCAGCATGAGCAACCCTGTAGTAGATGAGGTTTTCGAAGATATTGACGAATTGGATACTGTTTTGCCGGAGTCTTCGACGATTTCGCTCAAGCTTGGCCCTGAAAGTTGCGGCGTGCGCCTCGATAAAGTCTTGTCCGGGCTGTTGCCACAGTATTCCCGTGGCCGCTTGCAGCAATGGATAGAAGAGGGCTTAGTCACAGTCGATGGCGCGCCTGCAAAAGTTCGCGCTACGGTCTATGGTGATGAAACCATCTTGGTTCAGCCGCAGATGTCACAGTCAGAACAGCCGTATTTGCCTGAACCAGTAGCGCTGGACGTGGTGTATGAAGATGCCGATCTGATCGTCATTAACAAGGTTGCCGGGCTGGTTGTGCATCCGGGCGCAGGCAACTGGACTGGCACTTTGCTAAATGGTCTATTGCATCGCTGGCCGGAATTGGCCGGTATACCGCGCGCAGGTATCGTCCACAGGCTCGATAAGGATACGAGTGGCCTGATGGTGATCGCCAAGACCTTGCTGGCACAGACGGACTTGGTGCGTCAGCTGCAAGACCGCAGCGTACAGCGCGAATATCTGGCGCTGGTTTGGGGGCAGCCTGTCTCTAATGGTCGTATCGAAGCTGCGATAGGGCGCCACCCGCGTGAGCGGGTCAAGATGGCTGTCAGCACATCACCACAAGCCAAGCCTGCTATTACGCATTATCAAAAACTGGGCATGGGCATGTTGGATGGTCGGCCTGTTGCGCTGCTGTTATGCAAGCTCGAGACCGGCCGCACGCACCAGATACGGGTGCATATGCAGTCCATAGGCTTTCCGCTGGTTGGTGATGGCGTGTACGGCAAGCAGCATCTGGTTTCGGTTTTTCCGCGTCAGGCTTTGCATGCGCAACGTTTGGGTTTGCTGCATCCTGTCAGTGATCTGGAATGTGCCTGGGTGGCACCTGTGCCTGAAGATATGCATGGATTGTTGCTTCGCGCCGGTATTGCGTTGCCTGAATAAATTTAGCGGCGTTCTATATCGACATGGATTTGCTGATTCCAACATGGCATACGCTGCCCAATAAGGTTGGGGCGCTTTCCACTTTACGCAGCGGCGGCACCAGCATGGCGCCGTATGATGATGGCGGTGGTGAGGACGGCTTAAATCTTGGATTGCATGTAGGGGATGACCCGGCCTGCGTACTGCGTAATCGTTTATTGCTGAAATCTTATTTGCCAGCAGAGCCTGCATGGTTAAATCAGGTGCATGGCAATACGGTAGTGGAGGCATCCCGGGTGCAAGGTGTGCCACAGGCAGATGCCAGTTTCACGACACAGTCGGGTGTGGTCTGCGCCATTCTCACTGCCGATTGCATGCCGGTTTTGTTATGCGACACAAGCGGGTCTGTCGTCGCTGCTGCACATGCCGGATGGCGCGGCCTTGCCGGTGGTGTGCTTGAAAATACAGTTAAGGCAATGCGGCAGGCTGGCGGCGCTGATTTAATGGCTTGGCTGGGCCCGGCGATAGGGCCGCAGCAATTTGAAGTCGGTGAAGATGTCAGAGCCGCATTTGCGCATTTTGGTGCAGCAGCAGCACCTGCATTTACATTAATTGAAAATTTGCCGCTTAATTTGCCAAATAAATATATGGCTAATTTGCCATTACTTGTGCGATTAGTACTGGCAAGCGTTGATGTCCATCACATTACAGGCGGCGCTGATTGTACGGTGAGTGAGCCAGCACGTTTTTATTCTTATCGCCGCGATGGCGTAACCGGTCGCATGGCGTCCATGATCTGGCTAGGCTAATCAGGATTTTTTTCTGTGTCTGCTTTGGTTGTTTGCAACTGTTGCCGCTCTTTCATTTCTCGTTGGCTATTTTGCTCACGCCGACGCCGCCTACCGCCCGTTCCGGTGATGTATAAAATGATCGTGACAGGTAACACACCATAGACGAAAAACGTCATAATGCCTGCAATTACCGAGTCCTCGGTAATTGCCATCATCAACACCACATAGATCCAACCCACAGCTGCGATATGCATCAAAATTCCGCATTGTTATTTAAGCTGGCAGCATACGCGAAAAACTGAGAGTGAACATGAGCAAATCTGACAACACAACCTCTTCTGCGGATTCATCACCTGCCTCGTGGCTGGCGCAGATGAGTAATCCTGAAACATGGCAGGCCATGATGAAAATGGTTCAGGGGGTGCCCGGTATGCCTGCTATGCCCGCTATGCCAACTATGCCAGGTATGCCAGCATCCCCTGCATTGAAGGCGCTGGTGCCGCAAGAAAAACTCGCAACACTGCAACAAGAATATATGGGCGAGATGTCCAAGCTATGGTCTGAGTTAATGGCCTCGCATACACCAGAAATTAAAGACAGGCGCTTCAATAATCCGGCCTGGCATTCGAGTGCGTTGCATGCATTTAATGCGGCTACTTATTTGCTTAATGCGCATTTTTTAAATGCACTAGCTGATGCAGTCGATACCGACGACAAGACCAAGAAAAAAATCCGTTTCGCTACGCAGCAAACTATCGATGCGATGTCGCCGCTGAATTTTTTGGCGACTAATCCGGAAGCGCAGCAAAAGCTGATCGAGACTAAAGGCGAAAGCCTGACTAAGGGCATACAGCATATGCTGGAAGATATGCGCAAAGGGCATATTTCACAGACGGATGAAAACGCATTCGAAGTGGGTGTGAATGTCGCCGCATCCGAGGGTGCGGTGGTGTTTGAAAATGAATTGATACAGCTGATTCAGTATCGTCCGCTGACCAAGCAGGTTTATCAGCGTCCGCTGCTGATTGTGCCGCCTTGTATTAACAAGTTTTATATTTTAGATCTGCAACCTGAAAACTCACTGATACGTTATGCGGTGGAGCAGGGGCATACGGTGTTTGTTGTCTCATGGGCCAATACCGGCGAAGCGCAGGGTCATCTGGGCTGGGATGATTATGTAGAACATGGCGTGATTGATGCGATAGAAGCGGCGCGTGATATCAGTGGCGAAAAACAAATTAATGCGTTGGGTTTTTGTGTGGGTGGCACGTTGCTGTCGACGGCATTGTCTGTCTTGTCAGCGCGCGGCAAAAACCCTGCGGCCAGTCTTACTTTGCTGACTACGATGCTGGATTTCTCCGATGTTGGCGCCATTGATGTGTATGTCGATGAAACCCAAGTCGCGCAGCGCGAGCAGTCTATCGGCCAGGGTGGGCTGATGCCGGGACGTGATTTTGCCACCGCATTTTCCAGTTTGCGATCCAATGATTTAGTGTGGAATTATGTGCAGTCGAATTATTTGAAGGGCGAAGATCCGCCGCCTTTCGATCTGCTTTACTGGAATTCTGACAGCACAAATTTACCAGGCCCGATGTTTTGTTATTACTTGCGCAATATGTATCTGGAAAATAATTTGCGCAAACCCGGCAAGCTCAAAGTGGGCAAAGACCCGATTGATCTGAGCAAGTTGCAGCTGCCCAGTTTTATTTATGCCTCGCGTGAAGATCATATCGTGCCTTGGGTTAGTGCCTATGCGTCAACCGGGCTGATTAATTCGGCCAAGCGGAAAAATAATCGTTTTGTACTTGGCGCTTCGGGTCATATTGCCGGCGTAATTAACCCACCTGCAAAAAAGAAGCGCAGCTACTGGACTAATGATGCCGGATTGGGTGGAACACCTGATCAGTGGCTGGCCAAGGCCAAAGAACATCCTGGCAGCTGGTGGCCTTTATGGTCTGAATTCCTGGCCAGCCATGCCGGTGAAATGCGCAATGCGCCGCGCAAATATGGCAACACCCGCCTGCAACCTATAGAGCCTGCACCTGGGCGTTATGTAAAAGTTAAGGCGGAATAAATTTTAGCGCCTGTCAGGCTAGCGCAGGTTGCAATCGGGCAGGCGTTTACTTTGCGATGCAATATAATGCTCGATCAAAGGCTGAATCCTTGCCAAGCTTTTGATTTATCAGCCTATAATCATCCCGCCCACTTAATATCCTGCTTCAGTTTGCTTTAAAAAGATGCCGGTGCATTGCAACGCAAAAAATGGAATCCAGATGACTAGTACAAAAAAAAATACGGAACGCCTGATAAAAAAATATCCGAATCGCCGTCTCTATGACACGCAGACCAGTTCTTACATTACGTTGGCTGATGTAAAACAACTCGTGCTTGGTAATGAAAATTTCACGGTGATCGATGCAAAATCGGATGTTGATCTGACGCGCAGTATTTTGTTGCAAATTATTTTGGAAGAAGAAGCCAACGGCGAGCCTATGTTTTCAAGTTCGGCGCTCACGCAGATCATTCGGTATTACGGACATGCGATGCAGGGCATGATGGGCTCTTACCTCGAAAAAAATATACAAGTATTTATCGATATCCAAAACAAGCTCACAGAAAATTCCAAAGGCCTGGTCGAAGATAAGCCATTCAGCCCTGAGATGTGGACGCAGTTTATGACTGTGCAAGGCCCTATGATGCAGGGCATGATGAGCAACTACATAGAGCAGAGCAAGAGCCTGTTTATACAAATGCAGGATCAGATGCAAAGTCAGGCCAAGAATGTATTCGTTGGTGTATTTCCGTTTAATCCTGCAGCTGGCGTCAATCCAACTGAAGATAAATAATCCTTACTGACCGCCGCTGCGGTCTGGTGCAGCGCAAAGGGTACAATGGCGACTTCGCTTTTGTGCCTTTTTTTATATTTTTTTGTGCCTTTTTTGTGGCTATCTCATGTCTAGTAATCCTCCTGTAGTACCCAAAGTCGGTTTTGTGTCCCTCGGTTGTCCGAAGGCGCTGGTTGACTCCGAACAAATCCTCACGCAGTTACGTGCCGAGGGCTATGAAACAGCCAAGTCGTATGATGGCGCTGATCTGGTGATTGTGAATACGTGCGGCTTTATTGATGCAGCCGTGCAGGAGTCCCTTGATGCTATCGGTGAAGCATTGCATGAAAATGGCAAAGTGATCGTCACTGGTTGTTTGGGCAAGAAAAAAGATGCGGCGGGTGATGACATCATTCAAAAAATTCATCCTAAA
The DNA here is from genome assembly GCA_903904635.1 of uncultured Burkholderiales bacterium. GTDB lineage: Bacteria > Pseudomonadota > Gammaproteobacteria > Burkholderiales > Burkholderiaceae_D > Pernthalerella. Next base: position 8,294 of record CAIVDH010000116.1, read on the forward strand.
GTATTGGCCGTAACTGGCCCGCATGCGTTGGCAGAAGTGATGGATGCAGTGCACCTGCACTTGCCCAAGCCGCATGAGCCTTTCATTGATCTGGTGCCTGCGCATGGCATTAAGCTGACGCCCCGGCATTATGCGTATCTGAAAATTTCTGAAGGTTGTAATCATCGCTGCAGTTTTTGCATTATTCCTTCCATGCGCGGTGATCTGGTTTCACGTCCGCTGGCTGATGTGATGCTGGAAGCAGAAAATCTTTTCAAAGCCGGTGTGAAAGAATTGCTGGTGATTTCACAAGACACCAGCGCCTATGGTGTGGATGTGAAGTTTCGTACCGGTTTCTGGAATGGCAAACCGGTACGTACTCACATGACTGAGCTAGTCGGTGCATTGGGCGAGCTGGCTAGCCAATATGGCGCATGGGTGCGCTTACATTATGTTTCTCCTTATCCGCATGTGGATGATGTGATTAGCATGATGAATGGTGGTCATGTATTGCCTTATCTTGATGTGCCGCTGCAGCACTCGCATCCTGATGTATTAAAGCGCATGAAGCGTCCGGCCAATGGCGAAAAAAATATTGAACGTATACGTGCCTGGCGTGCACTGTGCCCAGACATCACCATACGCTCTACGTTTATTGCCGGCTTTCCCGGTGAGACTGAAGCTGAATTTCAGCATCTGCTCGATTTTTTACAAGAAGCGCAAATAGACAGGCTAGGCTGCTTTGCGTATTCACCTGTAGAGGGCGCCACTGCCAATGCGCTGGCTGATCCTGTGCCGGATGAACTCAGAGAAGAGCGTCGCGGTCGCGTGATGGAATTACAAGAAAAAATTTCCCGACAAAGATTGCAGGCCAAAGTCGGCAAGCGCTTGCGTGTATTGATCGATGCGGTTGATCGTAATGGCGGCACAGGCCGCTCCAGCGCCGATGCACCAGAGATTGATGGCGTGGTTTTCGTCAAACCGCCTTATGAGCCAAATCGTAAGCTGCATGTCGGTGAGTTTGTTGAGGTGACAGTTACCGGTGCGGATGCGCACGATCTGTGGGCAAGTACCGATTAAGACTGATATGACCGAGAAAAAATCGCTGCAGACGCTACTGACGACGACGGACTATCAGCCGCCCGAAGGTTTTGCTGCATTTCCTGCTGCGATACATCATGCTTCTACCGTATTGTTTAAAGATGTGGCTGCTATGCGTGCGCGTCATTGGCAGGACAAGACGGCCTATACCTATGGCCTGCACGGCACACCGACTACCTTCACACTAGAAGCAAGATTAGCGGAAATAGAAGATGGTCAGTATTGTTTGCTGGCGCCTAGTGGACTAGCTGCAATCGCGATGATTGATCTGGCTTTGCTCAAGAGTGGCGACGAGGTACTCCTTCCCGATAATGTCTATAGCCCGAATCGTGATCTGGCTAATTGGCTCTCGCGTGATTTTGGTATTGGCGTGCGTTATTACGATCCGATGTTGGGTGAGGCCATTGCCGAACTCATCACAGACCATACGCGTTTGATCTGGACGGAAGCGCCGGGTTCGGTTTCTATGGAGGTGCCGGACATTGCGGCCATCTGTCGTGCTGCGCATGCGCGTGGGGTGGTTGTTGCGCTAGACAACACCTGGTCGGCCGGCATTGCATTTAAGGCCTTTGATCATGGTGTGGATATCGTGATGCAGGCGCTGACCAAGTATCAGTCAGGTGGCTCGGATATTTTAATGGGTGCGGTGATTACGCGCGAAAAATCACTGAACCAAAAAATCGAACTGGCACATATGCGGCTCGGTATGGGCGTGTCTGCGGATGACGTCTATCTGGTGCTGCGTGGATTAGCGACGATGAAGCTGCGCTTTGATGCGCATGATAAGAGTGCGCGTCAGATTGCCGCATGGCTGAAGCAGCGCCCGGAAATTGCGCGTGTGCTGCATCCAGCATTGACGGATTGTCCCGGACACGCAAACTGGCAGCGTGATTTTACTGGCGCAGCAGGTTTGTTTTCCGTGATTTTCGATGCACGCTATAGCGAAGCGCAGACAGACTGTTTTGTCGATAGCCTGAAATTATTTAAGATCGGTTATAGCTGGGGTGGGGCAAATAGTTTGTGTGTGCCGTACCGCATGAAAACCATGCGCACTGACTGGTCTGATGCGGGTCAGTTAATTCGTCTCAATATTGGTCTGGAAGAGACGCATGATTTGATTGCCGATCTGGAGCAGGCATTTTCACATTTGGCATAGCTTTGTTATCGTGTAAACGGTCAGTGACTTTACTGGCACACGATGACGGCTGCTCAGCGAAACAAATTTAAGACACCATCTAGCCCCGCAAAATTCAATGCCACATCGGCTTGCGCTCTGACTACCGGTTTGGCTCTAAACGCCACGGAAAGACCAGCTACTGACATCATCTCTAGATCATTGGCGCCGTCACCCATGACGATAGCCGAACTAGCTTCAACGCCGAGTGCGGCGGCTTCATTTTCTACCGTCTTGCGTTTTTCAGTGGCATCGATGATCTCGCCGACTATCTTGCCTGTCAGTTTGCCGTTAATGATTTCCAGCGAGTTGGCGCGCGTCACATCAAAATGCAGTTGGTGTTGTAAACGGTCTGTGAAATACGGAAAGCCGCCTGACACCAACACAGTTCTTAATCCTGCTTTTTTTGCACCAGCCAGCAGTTCATAGGCACCGAGCGACAACAATAGCCTTTCATCAAAAACCTGCTGCAGCGCCGAGGCATTTAATCCTTCCAGCAATGCCACACGTCGTGTCAGACTGTCTCTGAAT
>CAIVDH010000117.1 GCA_903904635.1 uncultured Burkholderiales bacterium
GGCGAAGCAACGGGAAAATTCTCATAATGCGAACTTGGCATCGTGCATTTTTTGTAATTGTTGAGGCAAGGCAAGCTGGCTTTGGCTATAATTTACTAACTAAAGAGTCATTAATCAGCCATTTGTTACGTGGTTGTCTTATCCGCCGCCGCTTTTCTGATGAAATTATCAGGTAGGGCGAATAGTAAAGGAAAAATTGTGCGATCCATCATCCTCGTCCCGCAGTCGCGGACTTATTCTATTTTTCTATGCCTGTTGGCGTTACCAATGTTGGTTACGGGCTGTTCTGAGAAAGTCGCTGTCGTGGAGGATATTCGGCCGGTGAGGGCAATAGTCATCGCACCCGTAGGTTCGCAATCGGTGGTGGAGCTGGCAGGCGAAATACAGCCACGCTATGAGTCGCGTCTGGGATTTCGTGTCGCAGGTAAGGTCACCAAGCGGTTAGTCGATGTGGGTAGCGTGGTAAAACGCGGTCAGACACTGATGCAAATTGACGCCAGCGATTTGCAGTTGGCGCAGTCGCAGGCGAATGCTGCTGTGAGTGCGGCGGCTAGCAATCTGGCATTGGCCAAGGCCGATCTTGAGCGCTATCGCGAATTAAGGCAGAAGAATTTTGTCAGTCAGGCGGTGTTGGATGTGAAGGAAGCTGCGCACAAATCGGCGCTGGCCAATCATGAGCAAGCTTCTGCAGCATTAAAAATTAGTGCTAATCAAAACAGTTACGCTGGTCTTGCTGCGGATGCTGATGGCGTGGTTACTGCCATCGAAGCGGAGGTTGGGCAGGTGTTGGCAGCAGGTACACCGGTCGTGCGTATTGCCCGAATGGGCGAGAAAGAAGTACGCGTCAGTATTCCTGAAGATCAGGTTGAAGCGATGCGTCAGGTGACTGACTTGAAGGTGCGTACCTGGGCTAATCAGGGGCTGGTATTGGATGGTCGTTTACGCGAACTGGCGCCGATTGCTGATCCTGCTACCCGAACTTACACCGCAAAAATATCGATTCCTAAAGCGGGTCCAGAAATACGACTAGGTATGACAGCTACGGTCAGTTTTGTGACGCATGCAACAGCGAGCGCAATACGCTTGCCCCTGACTGCTCTGTTCAATGACAAAAACACGACTTCGGTCTGGGTGGTTGAAAAAGGTGTGGTGAAGTTGGTTCCAGTAGTGCCAGCCGGTGCTGAGGGTAACGAGATTCTGATCGCTTCTGGCATCAGCCCGGGTCAGACGATTGTGACAGCGGGTGTAAATTTACTCAGGCCTGGACAGAAAGTCAGCCTGCTGGGACAGGAACTCTCTGACCAAAGTGCCGCGCCTGTGGCTGGTGCGGCCGGGGTCGGAAAATGAAGGGCCGAATTAATCTTTCTCGCTGGGCCTTAGAGCACATTCCTTTTATTCGCTACCTGATGGTCGTACTGTTGCTGGGTGGCGTGCTGGGCTATGGCAAGCTTGGGCAGGATGAAGATCCGCCGTTTACATTTCGTGCGATGGTGGTCAGGGCTTATTGGCCGGGCGCAAGCTTGCTGCAAATGGCAGAGCAGATTACGGACAAGCTGGAAAAAAAGCTGCAAGAAACCCCCTTCATCGATTCCATTCGTAGCTATTCCAAACCCGGTGAAACTTTAATCTTATTGCAGTTGCGGGAGTCTACGCCGCCGCGTGAAGTATCCGCGGCCTGGTATCAGGTAAGAAAGAAAATCGGTGATGTGCGAGGTACGTTGCCTATGGGTGTGCAAGGCCCGTTTTTCAATGATGAATTCGGCGATACCTTTGGTTCTATCTTTGCAATTTCCGGAGATGGCTTTACGTATGCAGAGGTAAAAGACTATGCCGATTTTGTGCGTCAGCAGCTATTGGCAGTGAAAACTGTTTCCAAGGTTGAGATGTATGGCGTGCAGGATGAAAAGATTTTTATTGAATTCTCTACCCGAAAATTTGCGCAGTTAGGCGTACCGTTCGAGAGCCTGATTGCGCAGATTAACGAGCAAAATGCGGTTGAAGGCAGCGGTGTGCTGGTTACAGCTTCAGATAATTTGCAAGTGCGCGTTTCAGGTGCGATGAAATCTGTAAAGGATTTCGAGAACATGCCTTTGCGTGCGAATGGCAATAATTTCAGGCTGGGTGATTTCGCCAAAGTCACGCGCAGTTATATCGACCCGCCACGCGACAAGATGCGCTTCAATGGCAAGGAAGTCATAGGCCTGGGCGTGTCGATGGAAAAGGGTGGCGACATTATTGCGCTGGGTAAGAGCCTTGATGCGGCCTCTGCTGCGGTTCGCGCTAAGCTGCCCGTGGGCATAGAACTGCAGCGTGTTGCCGATCAGCCTAAGGCCGTGACTTCATCGATTAATGAATTTTTGAAGGTCTTGGCTGAGGCGGTGTTGATCGTGCTAGCGGTGAGTTTTGTCGCGCTTGGTGTGCATACCAAGCCGTTTCGTATTGATACCCGACCGGGTCTGGTGGTGGGATTGACGATTCCATTGGTGCTGGCAGCTACTTTTTTGGGCATGTGGGTGCTAGGTATTGATCTGCACAAAATCTCATTGGGTGCCTTGATTATTGCGCTGGGATTGCTGGTCGATGATGCGATCATTGCTGTTGAAATGATGGTGCGAAAAATGGAAGAGGGGCTGTCGCGTTTTGATGCGGCCACCTATGCTTACACATCAACAGCCATGCCTATGCTGACTGGCACGCTTATTACTGCTGCGGGTTTTTTGCCGATAGGCTTTGCAAAATCTGCAGCAGGCGAATATACATTTTCCATGTTTTCGGTGAATGCACTGGCGCTGATAATTTCGTGGATATTTGCTGTGCTGTTTACGCCTTACATCGGCTATGTGCTGTTAAAGGTCAAGCCAGCGACGAGCGCAGATGGTCATCATGAATTATTTGATACGCCTTTTTACAATCGCTTGCGACGCGTGGTGAACTGGTGCGTGGACTGGCGCAAGACTACGATAGTCTTGACGCTTGCCGGATTTTTTCTCGGCGTGTTCGGTTTTAAATTTATTGAAAAACAGTTTTTTCCTGATTCCAGTCGCCTGGAGCTTATGGTCGAACTGTGGCTGCCCGAAGGTTCGACTTATAAAGCCTCGGAAGCACAGGCGAAAAAATTTGAGCGTTTCATCACGCAGCAGCAAGGTGTGGAAAGCGTGACGAGTTATGTGGGCACAGGTAGTCCGCGTTTCTATTTACCACTGGACCAGATTTTCCCGCAGACGAATGTGTCGCAGATTGTGGTTTTGCCTAAGGACGCAAAGGCGCGCGAAGCATTGCGTTTGAAAATTATTCAGGTATTCAAGACCGATTTTCCGGAGGTGCGTGGCCGTGTCAAACTGCTGCCTAATGGACCACCTGTGCCTTATCCGGTTCAGTTTCGCGTAACTGGTACCGAGGTTGAGCAGGTGAGGTTGATAGCCGATCAGGTCAAGGAAATCATGCGCGCCAATCCGAATACCAGAGGTGTAAACGATAACTGGAATGAATCAGTCAAAGTGTTACGGATTGATCTTGATCAGAATAAGTTGCGTGCGCTGGGGGTTAACTCGCTAACTGTTATGCGGGCCGCGAATACGATTTTAACGGGCACCACAATCGGTCAGTTTCGTGATGATGAAAAATTAATCGACATCGTTTTGCGTCAGCCTCTCGAAGAACGCGCCACCATTACGGCACTCAATAATGCAAGCATTCCGGCTGCTGGTGGCAGGGCGGTACCACTTTCACAATTGGCGACATTACGTTTTGTATGGGAGCCGGGTGTGGTCTGGCGCGAAGGGCGTGAATGGGCGATCACTGTGCAGTCCGATGTGATTGATGGCATACAGGGGCCGACGGTCTCTGGCCAGATTGATCCACAGCTTGAAACTTTGCGTGCCAAGCTGCCACCGGGATACCGTATCAAGCTGGCGGGAGCCGCTGCCGACAGCGGCAAGGCGCAGGAATCAATTGCCGCCAACGTGCCGCTGGTGATATTTATTGTGTTTACGCTGCTGATGTTGCAGTTACATAGCTTTTCACGTTCTCTGCTGGTATTTCTTACCGGTCCGTTGGGCGTGGCTGGGGCAGCGCTGGCTTTATTGATACTGCAGCGTCCATTTGGTTTTGTGGCGCAGTTGGGTGTGATTGCCTTGTTTGGCATGATTATTCGTAATTCAGTCATTCTGGTTGATCAGATTGAGCAAGATATAGCTGCTGGTGTGCCCGCCTGGGATGCAATTGTGGGCTCGGCGGTGAGACGTTTCAGGCCCATCATTCTGACTGCCGCGACGGCTGTGTTGGCGATGATTCCCTTGTCGCGCTCAGTGTTTTGGGGGCCGATGGCAGTGGCCATTATGGGGGGGCTAGTTGTGGCCACCGCGCTGACCTTGCTATTTTTGCCGGCACTATATGCGGCATGGTTCAGGGTCAAGCGACCTGCGTAGTAAACCGGAGTTTTGACATCAGTACCAAAAATCCGGCGCGGACGGTCAAAAAATCCAGTAAAATCCAGGGCTGAAGTCGAATAGCCGAAATAAAGGCAATGCAGGGCGACCGTTTTGACTCCGGGTCGCCCTTTGCTTTTGTTGAAACAGGCCAGGGTCGAAATTGGCCCATTTGCCGCGAGGATGGCGAAATTGGTAGACGCACCAGGTTTAGGTCCTGACGCCAGAAATGGTGTGGGGGTTCGAGTCCCCCTCCTCGCACCATAACGATTAACTTTTTGGACGATTCACATGGCAACTGCAGTCGAAACCCTAGAAAAACTTGAACGCCGTGTAACCCTGACGGTACCTTTGGCAGATGTAAGCGCAGAAGTAGAAAAACGCCTTAAAGTGCGTGCTCGTACCGCTAAGGCACCTGGCTTTCGTCCAGGCAAAGTGCCGATGAAAATGGTCGCTGCTCAGTTCGGTTACATCGTCGAGAGTGAAGTCTTGAACGACAAGGTCGGACGCGCGTTTGGCGAAATCACTGCTGAACATAATCTGCGTGTTGCCGGTTACCCAAGAATAGAACCGAAAGCAGATGCAAAAGTTGAAGGCTCAGTCGTATTTGAGGCAACTTTTGAAGTTTATCCTGAGGTTAAGCTCGGTGATTTGTCTGGTATCGAAGTTGAAAAGAGCAAAGCCGATGTGACTGACGCCGAGATCGACAAAACTCTTGAAATTTTGCGCAAGCAGCGTGTGCACTATCACACCAAAGGCGTCCAAGATGCCCATGGCGATGGCGGCCCAGAGCAGTCAGCGCAAAGTGGTGACCGCGTGACCATAGATTTTGTTGGCAAAATTGATGGCGTTGAATTTGCTGGCGGCAAAGCAGATGACTTCGTGTATGTGTTAGGCGAAGGCCGCATGCTGCCTGAGTTCGAGCTGGCCACCACAGGGCTGAAATCCGGTGAAACCAAAACATTCAAGATGGATTTTCCTGCCGATTACCATGGAAAAGACGTAGCAGGTAAAACTGCAGAATTCACGATTACACTGAAAAAAATCGAGTGGGCGCATCTGCCTGAAGTCAATGAAGAATTCGCCAGGATGATGGGCGTTGCCGATGGCGACCTGCAAAAAATGCGCTCAGACATACGCAGTAATCTCGAACGTGAAGTCAGTACCCGTATCAAAGCGCGTACCAAGGCAAGTGTGATGGATGCCTTGTTAAAGGTCGCAGAGCTTGAAGTACCTAAGTCATTGCTGGATCAGGATTCTGAACGCCTGGCTGAAATGACCAAGCAAGATATGCGTCAGCGCGGTATGGACGTCAAAGAAATGCCATTCCCCATGGAGATATTTGCTGCTCAGGCCGACCGTCGAGTAAGACTGGGTCTGATTTTGGGTGAGATGGTAAAAACAAATAATTTGCAGGCAACGGCTGACCAAATCAAAGCGCATGTCGAAGAATTCGCCAAGGCTTACGAAGATCCACAGCAGGTTGTTAAATACTACTTTAGCGATCGTAATCGCCTGGCAGAAGTTGAAGCCCTTGTTTTAGAAGAAAACGTCGTCAACTATGTCTTGGGTAAAGCAAAAGTAGCCGATAAGCTGGTTTCTTTTGATGAATTAATGGGCAATAACGAAGCTGCCTGACAATCTGA
>CAIVDH010000118.1 GCA_903904635.1 uncultured Burkholderiales bacterium
CGGCTCCTGTTTGCTACCTTGCGTACCACTTTGCTTGCTACTTTCTCCGGCAGCCTGCGCTGCTGTACTGAGTTTAGTGCGATTGTTGCGTGCCTTACGATCCCAGCTGCGCACGATATCTGCAGCCGTGTCGCGACCACCCAAACCAAACGCCAAACCCAAGGCCAGCGCAAACGCGCCTACCACAGCCATGAATAAGGTATTAACCAAAGCCGTTGCCACACCTATCTGATTGACCGCCACCACTACAGCAAATGCCCATACCGCAGCGGCTGCCAGCTTGGCCAAAAATTCGGGATTATCAAAATCAGCTTCAGCAGTCGCGCCGCGCACCAACCGCGATACCGTATTGGCAGCAAGCCCACCTATGATGAGCACCACCAGCGCGACTGCAAGATTTGGCAACCATAACAATAAATCGCGCAAGACTTCCGATACGGCTGGCAAACCGAGCGCATCGAATCCCACCACTAACACAATCAAACGGACAAACCATTTTGCGATGCCGGCGATCATGCCCGAAGAATCTGTGTCAGCACCTGTCTTTCTGACAAAATCTGCAAAGCCAGATCGTTCGGCCAATTGATTAAAGTGCACCTTACGCAGCGCAATTGCGATCGCCTTGGCTAGCAATACAGACACCATCCAACCTATGATGAAAATGAAAATAAATCCCAGTACCCTAGGTATGGCAGCAAAGAACAGTGACATGGCACTAGTCAGAGACGCCATAATCGATGTAGCCCAATTATTGACTTGTGATTCCATTTTTTTCTCCATAGACTGACGGCTGTGTTGAAAAAGCCTAGACTGTCACTTTGCCGCAGCTAACGCGGCCCGATTTTGACCCTCCACATTGTTTTTGCATGGACTTTCAGAAACTCGTTTTTATTGATCTTGAAACTACTGGCGCCAATCCTGTTGTCGATCGCATTACCGAAATAGGACTCGTAGAAGTTGATGCAGAAGGTAAAGCCACCAATTGGTCCAGCCTGATTAATCCACAGACTTCCATTCCTGCTTTCATACAAGGCTTGACTGGCATTACCAACAGCATGGTGGAACACGCACCGCTTTTCACTGACGTTGCAGCAGCGTTATTCGAACGCCTACAAGGTGCGATTTTTATTGCACATAACGCACGCTTTGATTACGGCTTTTTACGCAATGCTTTCAGTGCGGCCGGTTATACATTGCGTTCTGAAGTTTTATGTACCGTAAAACTTTCTCGCGCTTTATTTCCTGAAGAACGCAAACATAATCTTGATGCGCTCATTGCCAGACATGCGCTGGTTGCAGATGGTCGCCACCGTGCATTGGCTGATGCAGATCTGATCTGGCAATTTTGGCAGCAGATGCAAACCGAGATTTCCGCTGCTAATTTTGATGCTGCACTGCGGTCTGTTTTGCAACGACCCAATTTGCCCACGCATCTCGCACCTGATGCGCTAGACGGACTTCCCGATACCCCGGGCGTGTATTTATTTTATGGTGAAAATGATTTACCTCTTTATGTAGGAAAAAGTGTGCATCTGCGTCAACGTGTACTGTCGCATTTCAATTCCGATCACAAGCTTTATAAAGATATGCGGCTGTCGCAGCAATTACACCGCATAGCATGGCGCGAGACTGCCGGTGAGGTTGGTGCGTTGCTACTTGAAGCGCAGCTCATTAAAGATCTGCAACCCATACATAACCGCATGTTGCGACGTCAGCGTGGGCTATGCGCATGGCGCTTGCAACAAGGAACAGCGCCGGTACTGAGCTTCGCCAGCGAACAGGACTTTGGCCGTGGCGATGGTCTGTATGGATTGTTCAGCTCCAAACGGAAAGCAGAAGAGACGCTGAGAGTGCTGGCAGAGGAACATCAGCTGTGTCTGGTAATGCTCGGATTGGAAAAACGTGCGCATGCTGACAAGCCCTGCTTTGCAGCGCAACTGGATCGCTGCAGAGGTGCTTGCGTCGGCAAAGAACCCCACGCGCTGCATACGGCAAGACTCGAATCTGCACTGGCCGGTTTACAAATCAAGACCTGGCCATACTCCGGGGCAGTCGGTCTGGTTGAACATGCTGAGGATGGAAGCAGTGATGTGCACGTGATAAACAACTGGTGCTATCTGGGCAC
>CAIVDH010000119.1 GCA_903904635.1 uncultured Burkholderiales bacterium
AGCTTGCCCTGTCGCTGCCAGCCTGTTTCTATCGAAGAAGAGTGCACGCTGGAGTTTTGACCATCTGGCCGTATCTCTGAAATTTGTATTGACGTCATCATCATCTCCTGGTTTTAAAATCTACTACTTTTAATTAGTGACATGGTCATCAGTCACTAATACCGGCTACTAATATTGGTTGCTAATATCAGCTATTAATTTTTGTAAAAATTATGTAAATATTTTTTAAAATTTAATACGCAGCAAACTTCATCACAAATTTTTGTTTGCTTTATTTCTTTTGCGGGTTGAAATCGCTCATGCATTTCGGTTTGCTTCAGATCATGCAAAAAATTAGATTGGCTAGTATCGCTACTCAATTTATTTATGGCTATCAGGCCGATCTGAATGCTCCGGTAGGAGCTAAGGTTCTGGTTTAGGCCTATTCCTAAATTTTGGGTTTCATTTTTTTGCATAATTTTTCTTTCAGGTTTTATCCCCGGAATGGTGATACCAAGCCGTAAGCAACGGCGTATTGGACTAGCTCTGCCAGAGAAGTGCTGCTCATTTTTTGTAAGATGCGAGTTTTATGTGTACTGACAGTCTTTACTGATAGATGCAATGCGTCAGCAATTTCTGTAATCGATTTTCCATTCACAAGCATGTTGAATACTTCAAACTCTCTGTCCGAGAGTGCTTTGTGAGGTTCATCCTCGCTGGTGGGCATTTCATTGATAGCGAGTTGTTCTGCTACTTGCATGCTGATGTAAGGCTTACCTGCTGCAACTCTGCGTATTGCGTTGATCAGTTGTGAGCTTGCGGCATCTTTGGTTAGGTAGCCTGTAGCGCCTGCGCGTATGGCACGAACTGCGTATTGATCTTCTTCATGCATGGTCAGTACAAGGATCAGCAATTTTGGTACTTCATCTTTAATCTGACGTATCAGATCAACCCCGCTACGACCTGGCATAGACATGTCCATCAACAGGACTTCAAAGCCCCCACGTCTGACCAATGCCAGCACTTCAAATCCGTCTGATGCTTCTGCGGTAACTTCTATATCTTCAACGCCATGGAGTATGCGTTTTAGTCCTTCGCGCATGATGGCGTGGTCGTCCGCGATCGCAACTCGCGTCATTTACTGCCAACTCCGATCTGAGCAGGCAGAAATGTTTTAAAAATAACGTTGTTCATCTTTGATGTACCCTTAAGGATTGTGTATTAGTAACAAAAAGACAACAATTAAGTTAAATGTATCAGCTTTTCACCCCTAGACCTATATGATTAGGATCAAAATTTGTCAGATAAGGACAAAATTCTGCTTAGCGCGATAAAATTTTTCCCTGCTGCAACTGAACTAAATGCGCAGGGAAATAAATTAAGTGTTTACTGATGCGTTAACGAACTTATGGATCAGCTTTTACGCTGACTAATGTTCGCAAAAAGGAAGATTATGGAAATCAGGATGGGCGAAGTAGGACACATTATTCAGCTGTCAATCGCACCGGTGTTCTTGCTCACGGGTGTGGGTACGAATTTATTAGTGCTGACCAACCG
>CAIVDH010000120.1 GCA_903904635.1 uncultured Burkholderiales bacterium
TGAAGAGTTAGATGATGTGCCTGCCGGGCAGCATTTAGTATTTTCTGCGCATGGCGTATCCAAGGCAGTCAAGATTGAGGCCGAAGCACGCGGACTGAAAATCTTTGATGCAACCTGCCCTCTGGTGACCAAAGTACATGTTGAAGTGGGCAAGATGCGTGAAGAGGATCGTGAAATTATCATGATCGGTCATCACGGGCATCCTGAGGTTGAAGGGACGATGGGGCAGAGCGAAGCGGGTATGTATCTGGTTGAGACGGTTGAAGATGTTCTAAAACTTAATATCAAGGATCCGGATCGACTCGCTTATGTGTCGCAGACTACGCTGTCTGTGGACGATACGATAGAAATTATCGCTGCCTTGAAAATCAGATTTCCAAAAATTGCGGAACCTAAGAAGAGTGATATTTGTTATGCAACGACGAACCGTCAGCATGCGGTTAAATTTATGGCCGAGCAGGCAGATCTGGTGATAGTCGTTGGTAGTCCGAGTAGTTCCAATTCAACGCGCTTGCGTGAAGTGGCAGAGAAAAAAGGCAGTGTTGCTTTCATGGTGGACAATGCCACCGAGATAGATCCCGCATGGTTGGAGGGTCGCAGGCGCATCGGTGTGACAGCGGGTGCATCAGCCCCTGAAATATTAGTACAGGAAGTAGTGGCCAGACTTAAATCGCTGGGTGCAAAAAATGTGCGAGAGCTCGATGGTGTGGAAGAGCATGTTACTTTTCCCTTACCTAAAGGGCTTAACCCGCGGCCTGTTATTTCTTAATCCATGGACACCTTGCTGCAGCAAATCATCAATGGTCTCGTATTAGGCAGCATGTACGCATTGATCGCATTGGGATACACCATGGTTTACGGTGTGCTAAATCTGATTAATTTTGCGCATGGCGAGATACTGATGATCGGTGCAATGGCCGCATTAAGTCTGTTGAAACTCATTGAACATATTGCGCCCGGTTTGCCAGGCGGTGTGCAGCTGGTGCTGGCGATTGCCGGTGCGATTCCGGTGTGCGTCATAGTCAGTATTATTATTGAGCGCGTTGCTTATCGCAGATTACGCAATGCCCCCAGATTGGCGCCGCTTATTACAGCTATAGGCATGTCGATTTTATTGCAAACGCTCGCCATGATGATATGGGGCCGCAATCCTCTGCCATTCCCACAACTCTTGTCAGGCGAGCCCATCGCTATTGCGGGAGCACTGATTACACCCACACAAATTTTATTACTGGTGCTTGCTGCTGCAGCCATGCTGGCCTTGGCGCTGTTAGTCGAACGCACACGACTGGGGCGCGCCATGCGTGCTGTGGCAGAGAATCCCCGCGTGGCCGCGTTGATGGGCGTGGACGCAAATCGTGTGATTGTTTTTACTTTTGCTATCGGTGCGGTATTGGCTGCAGTTGCTGGTGTGATGTGGGCAGCAAATTATGCAACCGTACAATTTGCGATGGGTTTCTTGCCCGGCTTAAAAGCATTTTCAGCAGCGGTACTTGGCGGCATAGGGAACATCTATGGTGCAATGCTGGGTGGGATATTGTTAGGGCTGATCGAGAGTCTGGGGGCAGGTTATATCGGTGAGCTTACCGGCGGTGTACTGGGGAGTCATTATCAGGATATCTTTGCTTTCATCGTTTTAATTATTGTATTAACCGTGCGCCCTGCAGGCATCATGGGTGAACGTGTTGCGGATCGTTCCTGAGCAAGTCATGATGAAACCGCGCACTGTATTGCTGGCTTTGCTCGTACTTACGTTTCCCTTTATTGCCATGCAATTTGGTAATTCATGGGTACGTATCATGGATGTGGCGCTGCTCTACATCATGCTGGCCCTGGGGCTCAATATTGTTGTGGGCTTCGCCGGATTGCTCGATCTTGGCTATATCGCTTTTTTTGCTATTGGTGCTTATCTTGCCGGTTTGCTGGCATCACCGCAATTCGCTGTGCTACTTGAATCAGTCTTGCTGGAATATCCTGAAGTAGGTCAGCAACTGATTAATTTCTTCGGCGTCGATATTGCTGCGCATGGCATACATTTATCTGTATGGCTAATTATTCCACTAGCTGCATTAGTTGCCGGATTATTTGGCGCACTGCTGGGCGCGCCTACTTTGAAATTACGTGGTGATTATCTGGCCATCGTGACCCTGGGCTTTGGCGAAATCATTCGCATCTTTATGAATAACCTGAATGCGCCCGTAAATTTTACAAATGGGCCGCAGGGTATCAATCTGATTGACCCGGTTCATATTGCCGGTATTTCTCTCGCCGGTGAGCCGGGTTCCGGAGGAATGGTCAGTATCGCCGGACTGGCTATGCCATCGGTTAATGCCTATTATTTTTTGTTTGTGTTGTTGTGCGTGCTCACTGTATTCATGTCGCACCGCCTGCAGCATTCGCGCCTGGGAAGAGCGTGGATAGCGATACGCGAAGATGAAATTGCAGCCAAGGCCATGGGCATCAATGTACGCAATCTCAAGCTGCTGGCCTTTGCGATGGGCGCAACATTTGGTGGTGTGGCCGGCGCCATGTTTGCATCGTTTCAGGGTTTCATTTCTCCGGAATCATTTTCACTGACTGAATCCATTGCGGTGTTGGCGATGGTGGTGTTGGGTGGCATCGGGCACATTACTGGTGTGGTGCTGGGTGCGATTTTACTGGCAGCCTTGCCTGAATTATTGCGTCATACCGTAGGCCCTTTGCAAATGGCGCTTTTTGGCGAAATCTGGATAGAAGCTGAAATATTGCGACAACTACTTTATGGCCTTGCTTTGGTTGTCATCATGCTGATACGTCCTGCCGGTTTGTGGCCTGCTCCGCTCAAAGAGTATAGGCCGCTGACAGATGATGAGATGGTGCGCAAGTGAGCACGCCGCCAGTGCTTCGTATCGACCATGTTAGTAAGCGGTTTGGTGGCTTACAGGCACTGACCGACGTCAGCGTTGTAATTTTGTCGGGCCAGATACACGGGCTGATCGGCCCGAACGGCGCTGGCAAGACAACTTTTTTTAATGTGATCACAGGGCTGTATCAGCCTGATGCAGGTAGTTTCGAGCTTAACGGTAAACCCTATTCACCCTCTGCACCGCATCAGGTAGCCAAAGCGGGTATTGCGCGCACTTTTCAAAATATCCGGCTTTTTGGTGAGATGACTGCATTAGAAAATGTAATGGTCGGACTCCATGTTAGGACACATCAAGGCGTGTTTGGCGCAATATTTCGTCATCGTGCTGCACGTGAAGAAGAGGCAGTAATCAGGAAGCGCGCATCAGAACTACTTGCGTTTGTCGGCATCGCACAATTTTCGGATCGGACAGCGCGTCATCTTTCTTATGGTGATCAGCGTCGTCTGGAGATCGCGCGTGCGCTGGCTACAGATCCTGTGCTGTTGGCATTAGATGAACCCGCAGCCGGTATGAATGCCACTGAAAAATCAGCGCTGCGTGATTTGCTTTTGAAAATACAGGCGCAGGGCACTGCGATTTTACTTATTGAGCACGACGTAAAGTTGATGATGGGATTATGTGATCGCATCACCGTACTCGACTATGGCAAGCCCATAGCAGAAGGAACACCGGCTGAAATACAAAAAAATCCGGCAGTGATTGCAGCGTATCTGGGTGGGGAGCTGGTATGAGTGCATCCATGCTGCCTTTGTTACAAGTGACAGATTTAGTCGTGAAATATGGCGGCATCGAGGCCGTCAAAGGGATAGATTTTGAAGTCAGAAAGGGCGAGCTGGTGACCCTGATCGGTGCTAATGGCGCGGGCAAGACGACGACATTAAAAGCGATTACAGGCACACTCCCACCGTCTCAGATTACCGGCAATATTAGTTATGCCGGTGAGCGCATCGATCAGACAGCCGCTTTTACTTTGGTCAAGCGAAGACTTGCCATGGTGCCCGAAGGTCGCGGTGTATTTGCACGCATGTCCATACGCGAAAATCTTTTGATGGGCGCTTATGTGCGCGATGATCAATCTGGCGTAGAGAGTGATATCGAAAAATGGTTTACTGTTTTTCCGCGCCTCAAGGAAAGAGCATCGCAATTAGCCGGCACTCTTTCTGGTGGCGAGCAGCAAATGCTTGCCATGGCCAGAGCATTAATGAGTCATCCAAAATTACTGCTGCTTGATGAGCCCTCTATGGGACTGGCACCGATTATGGTTGAACGTATTTTTGAAGTGATTAAAACAATCGCGGCGCAGGGTGTGACAATTTTGCTGGTTGAACAAAATGTCAGGCAAGCGCTGCGCATTGCGCAGCGTGCCTATGTGATGGAGACCGGAAAAATTGTATTGACTGGAGATGCAGAGCAGTTAATGCAGGACAGCAGAGTCGTGGAGGCGTATCTGGGCGGATGATGCACAATTCCGCCCTTAGCCGTTTATTTAGGCTATTTTTACAGGCGGCAAGACTGCCTCGAAATGTCCGCCTTGATCAAAAATCCATACGGGATTAAGCCCTGAACCGACTGTCCTTTGAGCTAGATTTCCTTCCGCATCCGCGAAGCAAAAATTGACCGACATCTCACGGCCATGATCTCGCCCGATACGGTCAATGAGTTCAGTAATCAGAGCCGTGTCGGAATAAAGCGGATCTAGAAGTCCTATGTCACCCTTGCTTTGTGCTTCCAGGATTGATTTATATTTAGCGGCTTCTTCTGAATGCTGACTTGTATAGTCACCGGTAGTATGTTGTAAAAGTGAAATGAGCAGGCAATTATTACTTTTGCCATTGTTAGGGATGACCCGATAGCCGTTTTGATTAAACCATGCGCGCAACTTATTGGTAATTAGGCTTTGAGCGCGTAGTAGATCTCCAGCAATGCTGTTGGTTTTGGACGAGTTTTTTTCTGTTTTCTCGCCAGCTTGCATTGCCCGCGCTATAGCTTCATCGTTAGCGATTTGCTTAGCGATAGCATCAGATGGTGTTTTATTTTGGAGTGCAGGGCTCTCGGCTTGTTCGTTCAGACTGGCTTGTATTGCCCATGCCAAAGCTTCATCGTCAGCTATTTGCAGAGATTCAGCATCATTAGTTTCCAGAGCGCGTTGCTGTGCCGGGCTTGCATATTCAGCAAATTTTTTATTACTGACCGGATTTTTTTTAGGATCATCAGAACGATGATCAGGTAAGTTGCTGCGATTTAAAAATGATCCTATGCGCGACATGGTTTTCTCTCCCTAAGTAAATATGGGAAGTAGTAACCAGTTTGTTTCTATGGTTCATACATCAATAACTGTATGGCCATAATTTTTTAAATCATCACAGCATCACGCTAGGTTCATGTTTTTGCAGCTTGTAATACATCCGCAGGCAAAAGATTTAGTAATGCAGGCAATATAAAAGCCAGCATGGAGATATCGTCTATCCAGCCCAACACTGGAAAGACATCTGGTAGTAAATCAATAGGACTGATTACATACATTGCGATGGCGGCCAATAATAATTTAGCAATCAGCGGCGTGGCCGGATTACGCATCGCACGCCATGCAATGATGAGGTTTTTGCCTGTGGCGCGCACTCTTCTGAATAATCTTAAAAACATCGTGTTGCTCCTGTAGATCAGTTGGACTCAAGCATAATCAAACAAAATATTTTTTATTGGCATTAATCTAAAAACATCATGAAACTTTATAGCTATTTTCGTAGTTCAGCGTCTTATCGGGTGCGTATTGCCTTAAACCTAAAAGGTTTGCCTTATGAGCTCATACCCGTTCATTTACTAAAAAACGGCGGAGAACAGTTCTCTGACACCTATCGTACGCTTAGTCCGGATGCCGTGGTGCCAACTTTGCTCGAAAATGCAGGCGGCCCTGCATTGCTGCAGTCGCTGGCCATTATTGAATATCTGGAAGAAACCTATCCTGAGCCTGCGCTGTTGCCGCGCAATGCCGTAGACCGCGCCTGGCTGCGCAGTATTGCGCTCTTGATCGCTTGTGATATCCATCCTCTCAATAATTTACGCGTGCTGCGTTATCTGACGAATGAGCTGGGAGTAAGCGAGGAAGATAAAAACCGCTGGTACCGACATTGGTGCGAGCAAGGACTGGCATCGGTAGAAACATTGCTGGCCCATGATAGTCGGGTTGGTCGCTATTGTTATGGTGATGCACCTTCTCTGGCGGATTGCTTGCTCATCCCCCAAATCGCCAATGCAGAGCGGCTTAAATGTGACCTGTCAGGCATGCCGACCATACTACGTATTAATGCCGCATGCCTGGAGCTCGCATCATTTATTCATGCGTCCCCAGCCAGCCAGCCGGACGCCGAATAACGATGTATTCGGCTCCGCTAGTGCGTGATCAGCTTTTTTTGTAGCGCACCACATGCTGGTGCTGCTCACCCAGACCAGCGATACCAAGCTGTATTTCATCGCCGGGTATTAAAAACTTCGGCGGCTTCATGCCCATACCAACGCCGGGTGGCGTGCCAGTGGCGATGATGTCGCCAGGCATGAGCGTCATGAACCGGCTCAGATAGCTGACGATTTTGGCGACGGAAAAAATCATGGTGCGGCTGTTGCCAGTTTGCTGCCGCTTTCCATTCAGATCCAGCCACATCGATAGTCTTTGTGGATTAGGCACTTCATCACGCGTAACCAGCCAAGGACCGACCGGACCAAAAGTATCGCAGCCTTTGCCTTTGTCCCATTGCGGACCGTGTTCAAGCTGAAATGCGCGTTCTGATAAATCATTAATAACGCAATAACCCGCCACGAAATCCAGCGCCTGCCGCTCGCTCACATACTGTGCTTTAGTTCCGATGATGACGCCCAGCTCTACTTCCCAATCAGATTTCTCTGAATTTTTAGGCAGCATGACCGTATCATTTGCGCCCGACAAACTCGTCACTGCTTTCATGAAAACGATGGGCTCGGCTGGTATGGGCATGCCTGACTCCGCAGCATGATCGGAATAATTTAAGCCGATACCAATAAATTTACCCACATGCGCAACCGGCACGCCAAAGCGGGGTTTGCCGCGCACCATCGGTAATTTTGCAGATTTTAATTTTGCTAATTTGGCCAGTGATTTATCTGCGAGCTCTTCTGGTCCGATATCCTGTATCACAGCAGACAAATCACGCAGCTTGCCAGACTCATCGATTAGTCCAGGTTTTTCGTGGCCCGGGCGGCCATAACGTACGAGCTTCATTCTTGTTCCTTTTTTAATTTTTCTGAAATGGCAGTGGGCTATGAGCAATGAGCTATGAGCCATATTGCCCAAATGAATTATGCCTTTATTTGGGATAAAACCATAAACTGCTTTTCCAGTGTTTGCCATTCGCTTATTATTTTGGCTGGCCGGATTTGTTGGCCACATAAAATGCGCTTAACGCGACGGCTTTGCGCCGTATTCAATATCGGCAGACCATGAACAGAAATAAACTCCACGCCACACTTGCCATATTGGCCTCTGTCATTGTCAGCGGCTTGCTAATCTACTGGCTGGCAGATTGGGTTTTCTGATCGGCGATTGCAAGCCTGATTATCTTGGATATTTTCTTTGCGGTAATATGGCAAATGCAAATTTCACAGTAAAAAGGCCTACGCATGACTCTGCAACCCATTTCCCTGCTTTACGCAATCACGCTGGCTGCCGCATTAACGGTGTCGCCCAGTTATTCCGCACCGAGCGAAAAAGATTTTATTGTGGCCTTGCCCGAGCAAATAGTCTGGCGCGATGCCGGCAAGGGCGTGAAGATCGCGCTGGTTTATGGTGATCCGTCCAAGGCCGGGCAATATGTCATTCGCGCACATTTTCCACCCGGCGTGATGAGCTCTCCGCATTTCCATGGCGAAGATAGGCATGTGACGGTGATACAAGGTACTTGGTTTGCAGGTAAGGATGATAGCTGGGACCCTGCTGCAACAGTGCCACTTAAAGCGGGTAGTTATATGTTTCATCCTGCTGAAGGCGTGCATTACGATGGCGCAGGCGAAGAGGGCGCGATTGTACAAATCATCGGTATGGGCCCAAGCAAAACCACCTTCTTGTTTCCCAAGGAAGGCGACTTCGGTAAACCTCGCAAACTAAATTAATGAAA
>CAIVDH010000121.1 GCA_903904635.1 uncultured Burkholderiales bacterium
ACCATTGATCGCTACTGGCGGTATGGGGAAACTCGTATTCATGCCGTGGAAAGATAAGGCACAGTCAGCGTCAACGCCCCAACCGCTGAATTTTTCAGCAAGCGCCGTGTAGGCTATCCATTTTGCATCTACTTCAAAAAAATCACGCAAATTAGCGCGCGTATCACTACGCCCAAATCCATCCGTACCCAGCGTGACATAGCGCCCCGGCACAAACGCACGCACGCTTTCTGGTACAGCACGCACATAATCCGACACCGCAATCACCGGGCTATTATTGCCTTGCAGTTGTTGCGTGATCCACGGTAGTTCAGTTGATTGTTGCAGCCGCTGTGCACGCTCAGAGGCTATGCCATCACGCGACAATTCGGAAAAGCTCGTTATGCTCCAGACTTCCGCTGCGATTGAAAACTGTTCTTGCAATAGCCGCGCAGCAGCAGTCGCCTCTTTCAATATCGGGCCAGCTGCTAATAAACGCACATCGGCATTATCACAAGGCGCTACGCAATGCATGCCGCGCAAGATACCTTCTTTAGAGCCAGCAGGCATACTAGGCTGCGCTTCGTTTTCATTGGTGACCGTGATGTAGTAAAAAACATCGTCATTTTTTTGCAGCATGCGATCCATGCCATCATCCACAATCACCGCTAATTCATACGCATAAGCCGGATCATAAGAAACACAATTAGGCACCGCTGCCGACATCAAATGACTGCTGCCATCCTGATGCTGCAAGCCCTCGCCACCCAGCGTCGTGCGGCCCGATGTAGCGCCTATTAAAAATCCACGTGAGCGCTGATCAGCCGCGGCCCAGATTAAATCCCCGACGCGCTGAAACCCAAACATTGAGTAATAAATATAAAACGGCAGCATAGGCAGCCCATGCACAGAATAGCTCGTGGCAGCCGCCGTCCATGAAGCGATGGCGCCGGCTTCGGTAATACCTTCTTCTAATATCTGGCCATCTTTCGCTTCGCGATACGACAGTATGGAGCCGATATCTTCCGGCTCATAAAGCTGCCCCTGTGCAGAATAAATACCCACTTGTTTAAACAAATTAGCCATGCCAAACGTACGTGCTTCATCCGCCACTATAGGCACCACATGTTTACCAAGAGTGGCATCTTTCATCAGATTACCCATCATGCGCACCAGCGCCATCGTGGTGGACATTTCCTTGCCTGCTGCTTCCAGCGCAAATAGCGCATGGGATTCGATAGCAGGCACAGTCAGAGTCAAACGCGGATCAGTACGACGCGGTGTGTAGCCACCGAGCGCTGCGCGCCGTGCATGCAGATGCTGCATCTCAGCGCTGTCTGCAGCGGGCTTAAAAAATTCCAGATTCGCCACCTGTTCATCAGTCAGCGGCAAATGAAAGCGATCGCGAAATTCAATCAGGTCCTGTTGCTCCAGTTTTTTCTGCTGATGCGTCGTCATCTTGCCCTGACCAGCCTTGCCCATGCCAAAACCTTTTTTAGTTTGCGCAAGAATCACTGTAGGTGCGCCACGATGTTTGACTGCTGCATCATAGGCCGCAAAAATTTTTCGACAATCATGTCCGCCACGTTTAAGCCTGTCGATTTCATCATCAGTGAGCGTGGCACCGATGGCCTGCATAGCCGGCGTCTGGCCAAAAAAATGTTCACGATTAAATGGCCCGTCATTGGCGGCAAAAGTTTGCAGCTGACCATCGACCGTGCGGTTTAATGCATCAACTAATTCACCATCAGCGTCGCGCGCAAATAACGGATCCCAGTCAGAGCCCCAAAGCA
>CAIVDH010000122.1 GCA_903904635.1 uncultured Burkholderiales bacterium
CAGTAAAATATCAAACTGCTAAGCCTGCCGCACTTCCCGATGCCCAGGCCCACTGAAAATTGTAACCGCCCAGCCAGCCCGTCACATCCACCGCCTCACCGATAAAATATAGCCCCGGCACGGCATTGACCATCATGCTTTGCTGAGACAGCGCGCGGGTATCGACCCCGCCTATTGTCACCTCGGCCTTGCGAAATCCCTCTGAGCCATTCGGCGTCAGGCTCCAGCGGTTAATCGACTCACCCAACCTGCGCAATTGTTTGTCCGGCATGTCAGCCATGCGCGCATCTGGCTGAAAATCATTCGCCATCAGCCATCCCTCAACCAAACGTGTGGGCAACCATTGCGATAAAAAATTAGCAAGATTTTTCTTGACCTGATTTTTAGCGCTTAGTAATTCTTCAGCCACATCAATTGTGGGCAACAAATTCACACTCAGCACCGCGCCGCCTTTCCAATAGCTGGAAATCTGCAGCACCGCTGGGCCAGACAAGCCGCGATGGGTAAACAGCAAATCCTCCCGAAAACGTCCCGCAGATTTTTTTTCGCCAGACTCAATATCCACTTCCAGAGAAATCCCCGCCATAGGCACAAAGCGCTGCCAACTCGCTTCATCAAATGTCAGGGGCACCAATGCCGGCCGTGGCTCTATGACCTTAATGCCAAACTGTTTGGCGAGTCGAAACGCAAAATCAGTCGCGCCTATCTTAGGTATCGACAATCCTCCCGTCGCAATCACCACATGCTGCGCCTTAATCTGCCCCGCACTTGTCTCTATCCGAAATGCTTCACCTTCTTTGCCTATGGACTCAACAGACACCGGCATGCGCCAGCTGACATTGCCCAACTCACACTCTGCTTTAAGTACATTGATAATGTCCTCAGCAGAGCGATCGCAAAACAACTGTCCCTTATGCTTTTCATGAAACGCCACGCCATGCCGTTTGAGTAGGCTAATAAAATCCTGCGGTGTATAGCGAGACAATGCGCTCTTGGAGAAATGCGGATTCTGCGACAAAAAATTTTGCGGCCCTGTATCGAGATTCGTAAAATTACAGCGCCCACCACCCGAAATACGAATTTTTTCCGCCAGCTTTTCTGCATGATCAATCAACACCACACGCTTGCCACGCTGCCCTGCAACAGCAGCGCACATCATGCCGGCTGCACCAGCGCCAATTACGGCCACATCAAAACCTTGATTCATCGCTTGAGTCATGTCTTGATTCATTCTTGATTCGTTCCTTCATTCATTTCATCTGTCTTGCCACTTGCAGGCACTGCACCACCTGCTCTGCAATTGGCTGCGGTACCGGCTGCTTTCCAGCCAGCGCTGCACCTATCCAAGCAGCCGTAGTCATCGCATCACTGCTAGCGGGCATAGGCGGCATCTCATCAACCGGCTCCTGGCGCTCAATGAGCGTCGTGCGTTGATTATTGTGAAACCATTCAACAGCCTGCGCGCGCTTGGCATGCGCAACGGTTTCACCTTCCGTACCCCGCATTAAAAATACATCACCTCTTGCAGCCGGCGCTGCTTCAGAAAAATAATTGCACAGCATCGTCAGATATTCTGGATGGGTGTAAGACACCAGTCTCAGCGCAGGCTGCGCAAAGGGTTGCATGATTTTCACCAGCATATGCGTGGAATTACGCAGACCCAGCACACGCCGTATCTGCAATAGCCTATCAAGCTTGGGGGCAAGCGCAGCGACGGGCATAAAAGCCGGCTCACCCCGCGCAAAAGCTGCTGCGACATCATTGGCATCGTTGCAAGGCGGTAGCCCCATCTGCGCCAAAATCTCAGCAGTTGTCACACGTCCTGTATCAGTTGATACACCATGCACCAACACAGGCACACCTTCACGCGCTAACAGCATCGCCAGCAAAGGCGTCAGATTCGGCATCTGGCGCGAGCCGTTATAGCTGGGAATAACCATCGGTGCAAACTCGCAATCAGGTGCCTGCAACTTCTCAAAACTCGCCTCAGCCGCTTCCAGAAAACCGGCAATCTCTTGAACTGATTCACCTTTGATACGCATGGCAATCAGAAAACCGCCCATTTCAAGATCGGACATCCGTCCATCTAACATCGCGGCATAAAGTGCACGTGCATCATCGCGCGACAAATCGCGCGCGCCTTTTTTACCGCGACCGATCTCACGTATAAAAGGCGCAGCATTAAAATTTTCGAAAGAATCTAAAGAGGAGCTCATAGCGCTAGGGTACTACGAAGGCAGCCGCGAAGATTACAATACGGCTTTCCCGGCAAATTTTACACACCACACCTCATGATTGTTCTCGGCGTTGAATCCTCTTGTGATGAAACCGGCATTGCCTTGTATGACACGGCACAAGGTCTGCGTGCGCATGCCCTCTATTCGCAAGTGAGCATGCATGAAGAATACGGCGGTGTCGTACCCGAACTGGCTTCGCGCGACCATATACGGCGCGCCATTCCGCTACTGGAGCAAGTGCTCAAAGACAGTCAGCTCAGTTTGTCGGAAATTGACGCCATCGCCTACACACAAGGCCCGGGATTAGCCGGCGCTTTGCTGGTCGGCGCCTCTGTTGCCTGCGGTCTGGGACTGGCGCTCAACAAGCCGGTACTCGGCGTGCATCATCTTGAAGGACATTTGCTGTCACCGCTTTTGTCTGGCACACCACCAGCATTTCCATTCATTGCCCTGCTGGTGTCAGGCGGGCACACGCAATTAATGCAAGTCGAGGGTGTTGGCCAGTACACGCTTTTAGGTGAAACACTCGATGACGCCGCCGGTGAAGCCTTCGATAAATCAGCCAAGCTGCTAGGGCTGGGCTATCCGGGTGGGCCAGCCATCTCACGCATGGCCGAAACAGGTGACCCGACAGTCTATAAATTACCGCGTCCTATGCTGCACGCAAAAAATCTCGACTTCAGTTTTTCAGGACTGAAAACTGCCGTACTCACGCTGGTAAAAAATCATACCGCCCCATTGAGCGAGCAAGACAAAGCCAACATATCCCGCGCTTTTGTCGATGCAATCGTGGAAGTATTAGTGGCGAAATGTCTGGCTGCATTAAAGCAAAGCGGAATGAAACGACTCGTCATCGCAGGCGGCGTAGGTGCAAATGCGCAACTGCGCGCGGGCCTAAATGCCGCTGCCAGCAAAAAAAGATTTGCCGTGTTTTATCCAGAGCTGGAATTCTGTACCGATAACGGCGCCATGATCGCCTTTGCCGGCGCGCTGCGTCTACAGTCTCATCCTGAAGCCGCCACGCGTGATTACCGCTTTAATGTGCGACCCCGCTGGCCGCTAGATCAGATAGGCTGAATAATTACTTATCTTTGGATTTACTTCCACCCAACCGGCTTTCCTTGCCCGCCAATAAATTGCCTATATTTTTACCATGACGATAAATCAGCAGCGCACTCATCACCAGCACCGCCAGTAATTTGATGTCGGTCCCAAAAAGCAGCGCATAGTAAAAAGGCGCAAACAATGCGGCGATCAATGCAGCCAGAGAAGAATAACGAAACGCATAGACCACCACCAGCCAGGTAATCAGCGTAGCTAATCCTAAAATCGGATTTAACCCCAGCAGCACACCCAGCGCCGTAGCCACACCTTTGCCACCGTTAAAGCGAAAAAACACTGGCCACAAATGCCCGACAAATACGGCCAACGCCACCGCCGCAATTCCAGCATCACCCAGACCCAGTTGCTGATCAAATCTGATAGCCAGCCACACCGCAAGCCAGCCCTTGGCACAATCACCCAGCAAGGTCAATACAGCAGCAAGCTTATTGCCGCTTCTGAGCACATTGGTAGCACCAGGATTTTTAGAGCCATAGGTACGTGGATCGTCGAGCCTAAATATTTTACTGACTAACACAGCAAAGGAAACCGAACCTAGCAAGTAAGCGGCAATTTCAGCGTATAAAGAATTCATGTTGTCCTGCAAAGAGTGTTAATGATCGCGTTCCCTATTATGCAACAGGGAATGTACATTCCAAAGCAAGTAAATTCGCATAAAAAGGATCACCCGCGCGGATGATGCTGCGCATGTATCTTCTTCAACCGTTCACGCGCCACATGCGTATAAATCTGTGTCGTCGAAATATCCGCATGCCCCAGTAATAGCTGCACCACCCTCAAATCTGCGCCATGATTAAGCAGATGGGTGGCAAATGCATGACGTAATGTATGCGGTGACAACGGCGCGTTAATCTCAGCGCGCAAAGCATATTTTTTAATCAGCGTCCAGAACATCTGCCTAGTCATCGGCCCACCCAGCGCCGTGACAAATAACGCATCATCATTCTTGCCATTTAATATGGCAGCACGCGCCTCTTTCAGATAACGCTCTATCCAGACGCGCGCCTCTTCACCAAATGGCACCAGACGTGTTTTATTACCCTTGCCGGTCACTCGCAACACACCTTCGTTCATGCCCACTTCCACCGTCTTAATCTGCACTAACTCTGTCACTCGCAAACCACTCGCATACATCAGTTCCAGCATCGTACGGTCACGCAGACCGAGTGGCATGGCTACTTCAGGTGCGGCAAGCAGCGCTTCAACATGCTGCTCGGATAAAGTTTTCGGAAAACGCGCCGGCTGCCTGGCCGACTTCATGCGCAGACAAGGGTCCACACTAATCTGCTTGCTGCGCAATCCATATTGATAAAAACGTTTTAATACGGCGAGCCGCCGATTTGATGAGCTGGCCTTGCTATCGGCATGACGGAAAACAAAATACGCATTCAAGTCTGCATCAGTAGCTGCAAAAAGCGACTTCGCCTGTGCCGTATGCAGCCAATCTGCAAACAACAGCAAATCACGCTTATACGCTTCCAGCGTATTTTTAGACAAGCCATCTTCCAGCCACAACGCTTCACAGAATTCATCAATGATGGCCTGCCCTGCCCGCTCACGGTTCGTTGTATCAGCGCGCATCCGTCACTGACCGTACACCAGCCCCGGCAGCCATAAAGAAATCTGCGGCACATAAGTCACCACCAACAGAAAGCCCAGCATCGTCAACAACCACGGTAGCACTGCAACAGTGAGCTCAGTAATGCCCATTTTCGTAATGCTGGACGCAACATACAAATTAAGCCCGACAGGAGGATGACACATACCCACTTCCATATTCACCACCATGATGATGCCAAAGTGCACAGGATCTATACCTAGCGCAATCGCAACCGGAAATAAAATCGGCGCCATAATCAGCACAATCGAAGAAGGCTCCATCACATTACCGGCCAACAGCAGCAACAGATTCACCACCAACAAAAAGCTCACCACACCGAAGCCCTTGTCCATGATCCAGCCTGCCATCTCTTGCGGTATACCTTCGCTCGTCATCAGAAAAGAAAACAGCACCGCATTGGTAATAATATAGAGCAGCATGGCCGACATTGCCGCTGAATCCAGCAACACCTTAGGCACTTGTTTCAGCCCCATGTCTTTGTACACAAACACCGCAATCACGAAGGCATACACAGCCGCCATCGCTGCCGCTTCAGTCGGGGTAAATACGCCGCTGTAAATGCCACCCATCACAATCACAATCAGCAGCAAACCCCATGCGCTGCGCCGAAATGCAATCAGTCGCTCGCTCCAGCTAGCCTTGACCATGCGCGGATAATTTTTACGACGCGCCAACACCCAGGTAGTCAGGCCCAATAATGTCGCTAACAATATGCCGGGCACCACACCCGCCATGAATAATTTGCCCACCGAAGTATTGGTCGAAACCGAATACATCACCATCACAATCGAAGGCGGAATCAAAATACCCAATGCACCCGAAGTCGTAATCACACCCGCGCCGAATGATTTTGGATAGCCCTGTTTTACCATCGCAGGCAACAAGATAGAACCAATTGCCACCACCGTCGCGGGTGAAGATCCGGAGACCGCCGCAAACAATGCACAAGCCAGCACACCACCAAGCGCTAGACCACCATGCCAGTGACCGACCATGGCAGTAGCAAAATGAATCATGCGCCGTGCAACACCACCATGCGTCAAAAAATTACCCGCCAAAATAAAAAACGGGATAGCCATGATCTCGAATTTTTCTATGCCGGTAAACAGCTTCAGCGCCACAGCCTGCACCGGCACATCCGTAAGCGTGAACATGAAAGTAAGCACGGTTAAACCAAGTGCTATTGAAATCGGCATGCCAGTCAACATCAGCACCAGCAGCAAAACAAAAATAATCAGCGCACTCATTGCCGACTCTCCGCTGCATCTTCATTCAGCCCTTCAACATGCGCATGATCATGTACCGGCAACTCACCACCGCGCAGAAACTGCAACGCCACCTGCAAAAACCGAAAACACATCAAACCTGAACCAGCAGGTATAGCCAGATACACCAGCCATATAGGCAGCTCCAGCACTTCCGATGTGCTTGATGTATCGCTTAATTCATAAACAAAATCCGCACCCAGCGCGGCGATGATCCCAGTGAACGTAGCGCCTGCCAGCAAGCCAAACAATATAAATTTACCGCGCCACTTTTCATCCAGACGATTGATCATTACATCAACACCAACATGTATGCCGGTGCGCACTCCATAAGCTGCGCCGAATTTCGCCATCCAGACAAACATATAAATCGTCAGCTCTTGTGCCCAGCTGGTATTAATACGCAGCAGCCAGTCCTGCACACCAGGAATCGCAAAGCCAGATAAATAGCGATGCACAACAGCGACAAAAATAATCAGCGTGGCAGCGCCCATAAGCGACGCAATCAACCACTCTTCAAGATGATCTAAAAATTTCATGCGTAACGATTCATTTTGCTGTGGCTTTATTAACCGCAGAAATCAGCTCTTTGCCGATACGCTCTTCCATTTTTTTCTGTACAGGTAAAAGCGCATTACGCCATTCAGTTTTTTCTTTTTCAGTTGGTATATAGAGGGTGGTCTTACCGGATTTTTTTACTGCTTCCAACGCCTGATCATTTTCTTGTTGCGCAATCGTGTTGCCGTATTTGCTTGCTTCTTTCATAGCACCTTCGAGCTGGCC
This sequence comes from uncultured Burkholderiales bacterium, assembly GCA_903904635.1. Lineage (GTDB taxonomy): Bacteria > Pseudomonadota > Gammaproteobacteria > Burkholderiales > Burkholderiaceae_D > Pernthalerella. Next base: position 7,029 of record CAIVDH010000122.1, read on the forward strand.
ACGAACATCAGCAGGCAGCTTGTCCCAGAATTTTTTATTCACGATGACGGCATAGCCGATGTAACCATGATTAGTCGCAGTCAGATGTTTTTGTACTTCATGCATTTTTTGCGTATAGAGATTGGACGGCGGATTTTCCGCGCCATCCACCACACCTGTTTGCAGCGCCTGATACACCTCGGAGAAAGCCATCACTTGTGGGTTTGCACCGAGTGAGCGCATTTGTTCATCCAATACTTTAGAAGCTTGTATGCGCATCTTCAAACCCTTCATGTCAGCAGGCACATGCATGGGTCGGTTCGATGACATCATCTTGAAACCATTGTCCCAGTAAGCAAGGCCTTGTATGCCTTTACCTTCCAGCTTCTTGAGCAAATCGCGACCGATAGGCCCATCAGTCACACGCGCTAATGCCTCTTTATCAGAAAAAATATACGGCAAATCGAACAGCTCAAATTCTTTCATGCCCAGCGGGCCAAACTTGGCCAGTGAGGGTGCCAGCATTTGTACGGCACCGAGCTGCAATGCTTCGAGCTCTTCTTTATCTTTGTAGAGCGTGCTATTGGGATAAATCTCTATCTTTACCCGCCCCTTGGTGGCCGACTCGGCCAGCTCTTTGAATTTTTCAGCTGCCTTGCCTTTGGGCGTATCTTTGGCAACTACATGACTGAATTTGATAACGAGAGGTGCATCAGCCCATGACTGCCCAGCGAATAACGTGGTCAGGGTGATGGCGGCAAGGACTAAACGACGCTTCATTAAAGTCTCCAACAGAAAATGGCGATAGTAAAAGAATATTTTTATTCGTCTCGGCCGGTATTGTGTCTGGTCACAGCCGCTCTGACAACTGCGAAAGCGGATTATGCAGCGCATCCTCAGGTAACATCCGGGTTCAAACATAAAAACAAAAAATGAACTTCGTCACTTTACTCATACCAGACTTCACACTGATCTTAATCGGCTTTGTACTGATCCGCATCACGCAATGGGGCCCAGCATTCTGGAGTGGTCTGGAAAAAATGGTGTATTTCGTGCTGTTTCCCGCACTGCTGTTTGTTTCAACTGCGCGCACGCCGCTGGATTTTCAGACCACCGGTAATCTGCTACAAGTCGCACTGACTGCAGTTGCCTGCGCAATCGCGCTGGGCTGGCTGGCAAAGCCGCTGTTTCGTCCCGGGCCTATGATTTTTGAATCTGGCGTACAAACTGCATTCCGGTTTAACTCTTATATCGCCTTAGCCGTTGCCTTTCGACTCGCCGGTGAACAAGGTACCTCACTGATGGCGCTAATTATTGGCTTTGCTGTGCCAATCTGCAATGCCGCTGCCGTACATGCGCTCGCACATCAAAAAAAAGGCACGCTATTAGCAGAGCTGGCAAAAAATCCCTTATTGCTAGCCACTGCCGGTGGCACTTTATTCAATCTCGCTGGTGGCAGCTTGCCTGAAGTTGTCGCCTTAACCTTATCGCGCATGGGCAGTGCCTCCATCGCACTAGGCCTGATCATGGTGGGTGCGGGACTGAAATTTTCCGGGCTATCAGAAGCGCGCGGCATCAGCGCTTATTTCGTTAGCGTTAAATTATTGATATTGCCCGCAATCGCATTAGGCTTAGGTCGCTGGATGGACTTACCGCCACTGCAATTACAAATCGCAGTCATGTTTTGCGCGTTGCCCACAGCATCTAGTGCTTATGTGCTGGCTACTCGTATGGGAGGTAACGGGCCGCTGGTGGCATTCTTAATTTCAGTCGGCACACTACTCTCCATAGGGACGCTGCCGCTATGGCTGGCGCTGGCCAGCTAACTCATGCTGCGCCAGTGCCCAGCTCACATGCTCTCTGACTAATTCTGATGGGTGCGTTGCGCGTGCAGTAAGTGCAGCGACGATCTGATCATCACCAGCAATCTGTTTGGCTGCATTACCCAACGCAACCGCAATATTACGCAACCAGCGTTCATGACCTATGCGGCGTATCGCACTACCCTGCAGCCTGCTGTTGAATTCTTCAGCAGTCCATGCAAACAACTCTACCAATGTGGCCTGATCAAGATTGTTGCGCACATCAAAATCAGGCAACGCAGATTTTTGTGCAAATTTATTCCACGGACAAGCAAGCTGACAATCATCGCAGCCCAATACACGATTACCTATCAGAGGGCGCAGCTCAACAGGAATACTGTCTTTCAACTCAATAGTCAGATAAGAAATGCAGCGCCGCGCATCCAGCCTGTAAGGCCCGACTATCGCTTGTGTGGGGCAAATATCCATGCAAGCCGTACAAGACCCGCAATGCGCTTCATTAACCAAATCAGTCGGCGCATCAATCGGCAGCGGCAGATCCGTATAGATCTCACCTAAAAAAAACAGTGAGCCCGCTTCACGATTTAACAGCAAAGTATGTTTGCCGCGCCAGCCCAGTCCGGCCTGCTGCGCCAGCTCCACTTCCATGACCGGCGCTGAATCCGTAAAGGCTCGATAAGAAAATAGCCCCACACTGTGTTCAATTTTCTCAGCCAACTGCTGCAAACGATTACGCAAGACTTTGTGATAATCACGACCGCGCGCATAAACTGACACCACCGCTGCTGCAGGATCCGCCTGGCGCATGACTTCGTTTTCGCGCCAGTCAGACTGCGTATCACGCGGCAGATAATCCATACGCACGCTAATGACTCTTAAGGTACCCGGCACCAGCTCTGCTGGATGCGCACGCCGGCTGCCATGTGCTGCCATATAATCCATTTGCCCGTGAAAGCCGGCAGCCAGCCAGCTTTGCAGGCCCGCCTCGGCAGCGACAGCCGCCGCCTCTGCATTTGCAATACGCAGATCTGCAAAACCCAGCTCAGTAGCCCAACTCTTGATTTCAGCAACAAGCTTGGCAAAATCAGGCGCGGCAGTTGATGGCGTATTCGACAAGTGGCTCAAAGTAAAAATAGTTAAATAGTGAGAAGATGGCGTTAATCGTTAAGGATTAATGCGTAAGCGATGAGCCTCAGACAAAATCAAATCAAACCACATCAATTTTACGAGATGCAATCCTGGAAAACCTATTTAGCCGATGAAGCCGGTACTCTAGCATTGGGTGCAGCACTCGCACGTGTTTTGCAAGCAGGCCTGATCATACATTTGCATGGCGAACTCGGTGCCGGCAAAACTAGCCTCACACGTGCGCTGCTGCATGCAGCAGGCTATGCAGGCCGCGTAAAAAGCCCCACTTACACACTAATGGAGCCTTATACCATTACGCTGCATGGTCAGGCCGTAGAAGTGATGCATTTTGATTTATACCGCATGATCAGCCCAGAAGAATTCATCGAAGCAGGCTTTCGCGAATATTTCGGCAGCAACGCAATCTGCATCGTCGAATGGCCTGAGCAAGCTGGTACTTTATTAGCAACACCGGACCTGGATATTTTTCTCAATATGGAAGGACACGGACGTAAGGTAGAATTGCAAGCGAATTCCGAACAGGGCGCACTATGCCTGAACCATCTTCATTTCAGTCCAAATCTGTGACACCAATTGCACGCCGTACCGTTTTAAAGGCAGGCGCTACGCTACTGCTTTCTTTGCTTACTCAAGGTGTAGCAAATGCTGCGCAATTCGTGGCCGTTCGCGTATGGCCGGCGCCAGATTACACACGCATCACGCTAGAACACGAGATCAAACTCAAAGCGACACATTTTTTAATTAAAGATCCGAATCGTCTGGTGGTGGATATTGAAGGTGTTGATCTTGATGCGCAACTCAAAAGCCTGATCGCAAAAATCGAATCAAATGATCCCTATATTGCACAAGTTCGCGTGGCACAAAACCGCCCCGGCGTAGTGCGACTGGTATTTGATCTGAAAGAAGAAATCCGGCCACAGGTTTTTACCTTAGAGCCTGTAGGCGAATATCGTCATCGCCTGATTTTTGATTTGTATCCGCAAAATGTGCCCGATCCAATCGCCGAACTGCTAGAAAAAAAATATAACCCCAGTCGCACCGAAGATCGCAGCAAAGAAGATCGCGAAGCCAATAAAACTCCCGGCAATGAAGAAAAAGATCTGCAACTCTCACGCGTGATCACCATCGCCATCGACCCAGGTCATGGCGGTGAAGATCCAGGTGCCGTGGGCAAAGGCGGCAGCTACGAAAAAAATGTCGTGCTATCAATTGGCAGACGGCTAAAAGCCAAACTAGAGCAATTACCCAATGTGCGCGTAATGCTAACCCGCGATGGCGATTATTTCGTGCCGCTGCATGTGCGGGTACAAAAGGCCAGAAAAGTACAGGCTGATTTATTTATCTCCATCCATGCTGACGCATTTATCGAGCCCACTGCCCGTGGTTCATCCGTGTTTGCATTATCAGAAAAAGGTGCCAGCTCAACAGCAGCACGCTGGTTGGCCAACAAAGAAAACGCAGCCGATCTGATAGGTGGCATCAACATCAAAAGCAAGCATCAGCATCTGGCCAGTGTGTTACTTGATCTTTCGACCACCGCTCAAATCTATGACAGCTTAAAGCTGGCCAAATCAGTATTGGGTGAAATCGGCAATATCAATCGGCTACACAAAGCCCAGGTAGAGCAGGCAGGCTTTGCCGTACTCAAGGCACCGGATATTCCCAGCATTTTGGTAGAGACAGCCTTCATCTCCAATCCCGAAGAAGAAGCCAAACTGACCGACAACACTTATCAGGATCAGATGGCAGATGCACTAACGAGCGGCATTACAAAATATCTGAGCAAAAATCCCACTCTCAGCCGCAACAAACTGACCTGATGGTGCAAGTCCAGCAAGTCCAGTCCGTTCAAATTTTGATCGGGGGATTTTTTTTGAACAGTCGCCACACCGTCGCCACCAACACAGGCAGCGCAGCAGCAGCTACACCTATCAAGACTATCGTATTGAGATGATCTCTTATAAGCGGTATGTTGCCAAAAAAATAGCCAGCAGCTACCAGCGCAACGACCCATAGTACGGCACCACTGACATTAAAAAACTGGAATTTAGTCAGACTCATTTGCGATATGCCAGCCACAAAAGGCGCAAAAGTTCGCACCACAGGCAACCAGCGCGCAAGCACTATCGTTTTACCGCCGTGCACTTCAAAAAACGCATGTGTTTTTTGCAATGCCTGCCTGTCCAGCCAGCGATAATTTTGCGTAAAGGCCTTGTTGCCTATCGCTTTGCCTATCATGTAATTCACCGTATTGCCCGTCACCGCAGCAACGATCAACAACACCACCAGCCACCAGACATTCATCGCACCGCTGGCGCAAAATGCCCCGCCTATAAATAACAACGTATCGCCAGGTAAAAATGGAAAGACAACCAATCCGGTTTCAGCAAAAACAATCACAAACAACAACGCATAAACAGCTGGGCCGTATAAGTCGAGCATATCGCCCAGAGATTTATCGACATGCAGCAGCATGCTAAACAATTGAGAAAATTCCATTTTAATTAATGATCGTGAAACTTAAATAGAGACTGATTGAGAAACTCTTCGTGACAGACTTATCAAAAAGATTTTTTGTATGAAGTAACGCAACAGGCAAATCATACACTGCCAGCTGGTCTTCACCCACGAGCAAGCTCATGCCACCATCAAACCGAACGCAAATAAATCGACCGGTATAATCGCATCATGACTTCCCCCGAAAACGCTACCCGCGCCATCCGCGTCATTCGCCCCCTGCCCGATCAGCTCATCTCGCAAATCGCAGCCGGCGAGGTAATCGAACGCCCCGCCGCTGTCGTCAAAGAATTATTAGAAAACGCACTCGATGCTGGCGCCACACAAATCAGCGTGCGGCTAGAACAAGGCGGCATCAAACGCATCGCCATTACCGACAACGGTCGCGGCATACCACCCGACCAAATGCCTCTGGCGTTGGCACGTCATGCCACCTCAAAAATAGCCTCGCTATCCGATTTGGAAAACGTGATGACACTGGGTTTTCGTGGCGAAGCCCTGGCTTCCATCGCCTCCGTTGCCCAACTCACCCTCACATCGCGCAGCGCAACTGAACCACATGCATGGCAACTCAGCGGACAGCCCGCAAGCAAAGTCATGCCTGCATCCGGCACACAGGGCACCACTATTGATGTAGAAGATTTATATTTCAACACCCCCGCCCGCCGCAAATTTTTAAAAACCGATCAGACCGAATATGGTCATTGCATAGAAGTCGTGCGCCGTATCGCACTGGCGCGCCCAGATGTGAGTTTCACAGTCAGTCATAACGGACGCGCAGTCGAGCACTGGAAAGAATCAGAACATGACAAGCGCAGCGCACAAATACTAGGCGAAGAATTTGCCACCGCAAGACTGCCCGTTGATGAAGCCGCTGGCCCTTTACGGTTTCATGGCTTTGTAGGCTTGCCCACTGCAGCACGCGCACGGGCTGACGCACAATATTTTTATGTAAACGGTCGCTACGTCAGAGACAAATTACTCACCCATGCCGTACGCTCGGCATATCAGGATGTATTGCATGGTGATCGCTTTCCCGCCTATGCGCTGCATCTCGACATTACACCTGCGTTAGTGGATGTGAATGTACATCCATCCAAAACCGAAGTCCGTTTTCGCGATAGTCGCGCGGTACACCAGTTTGTGTTTCATGCAGTCAGCCGCGCATTAGCGCACACCTCTGCCACAGCACAAGGCACTGTACCCGCACCCATGCCTGCGGCCAGTGGTGCCATGCCATGGGTTAGCGCGCAAAGACAAACTTCATTTGGCGTAGCGCAGGATACGGCAAGCTACGGCGCGCTTTTTTCTGGCAGCAGTTTCCAAGCAACGGCATCCCATGCCATGAGCAGCAATGCAATGCGCACCACTGCTGCCATGCCCAGCGCCGAAGAAGAAGAATTCCCTCTGGGTTTCGCACTGGCGCAATTGCATGGTGTATTTGTACTCGCACAAAACCAGGCCGGATTAATATTAGTCGACATGCATGCTGCGCATGAACGGATTTTGTATGAACAATTCAAGCAGGCACTGGAATCAGATGCTGTGCAATTGCAACCGCTATTAATACCCGTCACCTTCATCGCAGATCCGATTGAAGTCGCTGCAGTCGAAGAACATCAGGCCGTGTTGGCGACCCTGGGTTTTGATATGGCTGTGCTCTCACCCACCACATTGGCTGTGCGCGCCATTCCGGCGCTACTTAAAAACAGCGATGCGCAAGCACTGGCGCGTGATGTCATTCGTGACGTACAAGAATATGGCGGGTCACGCGTATTGGTAGAGCGTCGCAATGAATTACTAGGCACCATGGCCTGCCACACCGCAGTCAGAGCCAACCGCGCACTCACCGTCACAGAAATGAACGCCCTGCTGCGGCAAATGGAAACCACCGAACGCGCTGATCAATGTAATCATGGCCGCCCAACCTGGGTACAGCTGGCATTAGCTGATCTTGATAAATTATTTTTGCGCGGACAATAGCCATGCAAAATCAACCGCTGCCGCAATTTGCGCATGCGCCTATATTGGTACTCATCACTGCCATGCTGATGATGCAGCCGCTCTCCACCGATCTGTATCTGGCTTCCCTACCAAGTCTGGTCAGTGGTTTTGAGGTGCCGGTATCAACCGTACAGTTAACGCTGACATTATTTGTCATCGGCTTTGGCATTGCCCAACTCATCATCGGCCCTTTATCAGACCGCTATGGCAGGCGCCCGGTTTTACTCACAGGGCTCATGCTGTATATCGTCGCCAGCGCCTTATGCGGTCTGGCTAATTCAATTAATCTGTTAATCGCTGCGCGCTTCATACAAGCTTTGGGCTGCTGCTCTGCCGTGATCGTTGCGCGCGCCATTGTGCGCGATGCGTATCCACCTGAAAACAGCGCTCGTGTAATTGCACGTGCCAGCACATGGATATCCATTGCGCCCATCATAGGACCGATACTGGGCTCTTATTTGCAAGTCAGATTTGGCTGGCGCGCGGCCTTTGTCGCGCTCGGTATTTTTTCAGCCATCGTATTTGCCGCAAGCGTGATGCGGCTACCAGAAACCAACGAACATAAAAATCCGCACGCCACCGATTTATCCGGCTTAATGGCAAATTATCGTCTGGTGTTGGGCTCACGCGTATTCTGGTCCTTTGCCTTACCGGGCGCATTTTCATACGCAGTGATTTTTTTATTCATCTCCGGCTCATCCTTCGCCCTGATTAATATACTCAACGTGCCCACGCAATGGTTTGGGTATTGTTTTGGCTTGGGCGTATCGGGCTATATGACAGGCACACTCATCTGCCGCAGACTGCTTAAAACCATCAGCCCAACTGAAGCCCTACGCATAGGCACGGGCTGCTCACTCGCAGCAGGATTATTTTTTCTCATTGCCACCATAGCCGGCCTCGCACACTGGTCCATGATGGTAGCGGCGATGTTTATCGCCATGGTCTCGCATGGTATTAACTTCCCCGTCACGCAATCCGGTGCAGTCTGGCCATTTCCCAAACAAGCCGGAACAGCAGCCGGCCTGATGGGCGCACTCTTCATGCTGTTTGCTTTTCTAATCGGCAGCTTAGTCGGCGCCACACACAATGGCACGCTTTATCCTATGGCGATCATTGCCTGTATTTTAGGCATGCTGAATTTTTTCTCAGTGCGCATCATTTCACCACGCATCGCTATTGAATGAACGCTGCAAAAAAACCAATGGCAGTCGCCATCATGGGGCCCACTGCAACAGGCAAGACTGCGGCAGCGTTGCATATCGCAACGCAAATACCCTGTGAAATTATTTCAGTCGATTCTGCGCTGGTCTATCGCGATATGAATATCGGCACTGCCAAACCCAGCGCAGAAGAACGCAACGCCGTTCCACATCATCTGATTAACATCATCGACCCCACGCAATCGTATTCAGTGATGCAGTTTCGTCAGGACGCACTGCGCTTGGTGGGCGAAATCACAGCAAGGGGCAAGCTGCCTTTGCTGGTAGGTGGCACCATGCTGTATTTCAAAGCACTGCGTGACGGCCTGGATGAACTGCCACAAGCTGATCCGGCATTACGCGCTAAGCTCGATGAAGAAATCGCCCTGCATGGCATCGCAGCGCTGCATGACCGTCTGCGCACCTTAGATCCGATTACTGCAGAGCGACTTAAGACCCACGACACCCAACGTATACAGCGCGCCATGGAAATCATTACGCTGACCGGACAACCCATGTCCTCTTTGCTGGCGCGTGCAGAAAAAGTGTCACTGCCTTTTACGATGATGGCATTTGCGCTGGAACCTTCAGACCGCAGTGTGCTGCATCAGCGCATCGCCGATCGCTTTGACATGATGCTCAATGCCCAACCCGGACTGGTAGACGAAGTCAGGCTATTGCGCGCGCGAGGTGATTTACACGCTGGGCTGCCCTCCATGCGCTGCGTCGGTTACCGACAAGCCTGGGAATATCTGGATGGGCAAGGTGATCTCAACACGCTGCGCGAGACCGGCATTATCGCTACCCGACAGCTAGCAAAACGACAACTAACGTGGCTGCGCAGCATGCATGACCGCATCAGCATTGATAGTCTGGGGGCAGATCCGGCAGGCCAGATACTCAAAAAGGTAGAAGCCGCGCTCGGTTGACAGGGTGCACCGCAGCCGCCATAATTTCGGGCTTCGTGGTGATATAGCTCAGTTGGTTAGAGCACAGCACTCATAATGCTGGGGTCGGTGGTTCAAATCCACCTATCACCACCAAAAATCATTAAGTAAATCAAGCACCTACAGCGATGTTGGTGCTTTTTTTACGTCTAATGCTATTTGTTGCTGAAAAGATTATTCGTCTTTAACTGCTCGAACTACTGACCTTGTCGTAGGCATGCCCCACACGCAAACAAGAAAAAAACCGCAATTGCGCGCCGGCTCGGTTTATTTACCAATTAAAACGCTATTCGTATCGTAAATAGCTACGGCCGTTGTTTGCAATTTATCGCCATGGCCTGCCTAGGAACCATGTCCGTAAGATATTTTGAAATTCAGCGGTCATCGTGATTTCATCTTGATCATCAGCATCGATAGCCTCGTTATCGCAACGACTATTTTCTGATGCTTTTTCCATTTTTCTGAATTCCCAAACCCTCATATAAAAATTTAATCTGACTTTCAATTTACAACTGATTAGTAGAAGGAGGGAGATTCACCGACATAGAACGTATTAACGTTAGATACCTGAACTCGCTCTGCAAAGGCCATGTCAAATAGGACAACAATTCAAAACACTAATCGAATTACTTTTTCGACTCAAATAAACGACTAAATGTGAAACAGAGGTTGTCTATTTTTTGGTATTTTCAATTGTAAAAGTTTAATTAGTTGGATTAAAAAATCCCTGACACTACGCAGGTGCTATCAATTAAAAATCATGGGTGATTTAAATTAATGCTGAGGGTATTACGTGTTAAATTAAATGTGCCTCAAAAAACCTAAGGAGACAATACGATGATTTATATTTTCCCCTTTTTTTCTGCACTGATTGTTATTGGATTAACAGGATGCGGAAATCAATTTGAAGAGTGTATACAGAAACAGCAAGAAGAATATCGGGTAAGTCACCCCAATGCAGCCTACAGTGAAGCTTCGCGACAACGCAGTAGTTTTGAAGCTATGTGCTCCTCGCTTAAAGACAAGTGAAATCTATGTAGTGGTTCAATTTATTTTTCAATTCAAACTCAACGTTTAAACAACTCCCCAAGGCTATTGTTAACGGCTCATCGCCATAACTCGCCGGTAAAAACTTGCCTGTTAGGTAAATTTATAATTCAACCTAAGCAAGGATTCCGTCTTCATGCCCAGCCTCAATTCGGTAGCCAATTCGTCGTTCATAAAAAAGTGCTGATTTAATCATTTTGCAAATTTTCACTTCCAATAAAATCAATGAGTAAAAACTTACCTGTATAGAGAATAGTAAACAAATCAACGCTTCCTTAATTAAAAAATTATTCAATATGTTATTCAAAAATTTGATGCGTAAAACACAATTTTACATTTGTATATATACTCGGTCGCTGCGTTAAAAATGACCAATCAATAATTAATTCTCCGGAGCTAAAAATGTCTGTTCTTAATGAAGTATTAAATGCAAATGCTGGTTACGTATCGACTTTCGGCGATAAATCCAAACTCGCTTTACCGCCTGCCCGTCAGTTCGCCATTCTCACCTGTATGGATGCCAGACTGGATCCGGCAAAATATGCGGGCTTATCCGAGGGAGATGCACACGTTATTCGTAATGCCGGTGGTCGCGCATCCGATGATGCAATACGCTCACTCGTGATTTCCTACAAACTGCTGGGCACTAAAGAATGGTTTGTCATTCACCACACAGACTGCGGCATGGAACTATTCACTGATGAAATCATGTCAGGCTTACTGGCCAGCAGCCTTGAAACAGCAACAGTTGATAGCACTGGATGGCACGATGTTGGTACTGGCCCCGGCTCGACCGAAGGGCGTTATATCAAATGGCACACGATCTCTAATGCTGAGATGAGCGTGGTTGAAGATGTACAGCGTATTCGTGCTAGCGCCTTAGTCCCGAAATCAATTCCAATTTATGGCTATATTTACGATGTGCGTTCTGGAAAACTGATAGAAGTCGCAGATGCGACCACAGCTGGTAAAGCCAAATAAAATTAATGCGTTGATTTAATTTGTGATGACATCTCTGATGGCGAATAACTACCATCAGGGATGGTACCAACAGTTAACTTTAGTAAAAAAATACCACGCTAATTCCGCATAAAAAATTTAACCGCTTACAGGCCAATACGTTCTTTTGCTGAACTCAGGCCACAGCGACTTAAACCCGCCTAGTAATATTTTGTGATATTTGCTCGCCACAGACCCGGTTTACCCGAGAACCATCCATTAAATTTATTGTCTTTAGCTCAATATCGCGAACTACTATAGAAATATTTAAGAGTTTGATATAAAGTTCCGTTTCAGAAACTGCAATAACGATGTTTCAGGGTCTTATTGCACCTATAGACTCTGAGCCAAATAGCTTTTAAGAGTGTAGGTAGCTACCTGTATATTTCTGCGTTGGGCAAAACATCGGTGAGCGATTTCAGCCTGATTTTCTTTTAAGATTTGAATGTTGTTATCTACTGCAAGGGTATAAATCATGGCTGAAGACGTAAACAAGGGCGTTTTAATGATAGGTTCAGGCGTCATCATTAAGGGTAAATTTGATGTGCCCAGCGCAGCCGTCATTGATGGCATCGTGGAAGGTGTACTCAATGCCGATGTGATCAATATTACTGAGAACGGTATCGTAACGGGCACCACTTCAGCAAGCCGTGTGCGCGTTGCCGGAAAAATTCATCAGTCGACTACAGCACGGACTGAATTATTCATTACCAAAACCGGCGTGGTCACTGGATCTGTCAGCTATGGCGAATTAGAAATTGAACGTGGCGGCGTCTTTGAAGGCAATGTCACCAGCACTAAATAGATTTTTTCCTGATCTAAGTTGTGTCGCGGCAGAACAGCGTTCTGCTGCGAAGTAAACATCCATCTTCGTTATTTTTTAACGCGCTGAATTTAACCAGCCGCGCATTATTTTTGTGAGCCGTGGCATCACCACCCAAGTCATCGTCACGACGATCAGCGCAGTCAATAGCCCGGTGCGCAGTAAAAATGGCACCCCATGCAACAGCGGCGCAATAAACCATAACACCAGCGACACCGTCGGAAAAATTCCCAGCCAGGTCACCACTGCCATTCGTAATCTGGGCGGATGCATAGTCGCTGGTACCACAGCAGAAGTAAACCAGGCCTCCAACCCACTCAAGCGTCGATACGCAGGCTCGTCTTCGGCAACAGTGCGCAGTCGATCATGAATTGCGGTACGTGCAGGGCTCGTATCCCACTGCTGTAAATCAGCTTCACTGGCAAAGCGCACGATGATCTGATACG
>CAIVDH010000123.1 GCA_903904635.1 uncultured Burkholderiales bacterium
GAGGCAATCATGAAAAAAATCATTTCCACAGTCCTTTTGCTCAGTTCTTTATTTGCAGTGGCTGCAAACGCTGCGCCACTGACAATTCTGGATGCTACAGAAGGCACATTAGCTAAACTCGAAACCACCAGCACCACCCGCCAAAACGATGAAGTTAGCGCATCCGTGCTGTGGTCTTTTGAAATCGCAGCAGCAACCAATACAGAGCAGCGCTCTACACGCGGCATGTATCGCATCAACTGCGCACAAGGCACGCTGGCCTTAACCAAATGGGAAATGTTCAGTGATGCACAAGGCAAAGGCGACTTAATCTGGGCAGATCAGACCGACATCAGCGATATCGATTTTCGTCAGCCTAACCGTCAGGTTGAACGCACGATGATTAATGCATCCTGCGAAGTTAAAACAGCATTGAATAACAAATAATCTCTATCAGCTAGCCGTAAATTTATAGGTGCCGGATAGATTATGAACAGCGTTGAACAAAGTTACACCATAGGTGTTGTTGCAAGACGGACTAAAATTCATCCGGAAACTCTGCGCATATGGGAACGCCGGTACAGCTTAGTCGTACCAGACCGTAACGATACAGGCAGGAGACTTTATTCTGAAACGGATATCGTCAAACTCTCTCTGGTAAAAAAACTGACTGATATAGGTCACCCTGTAGGTGGACTTGCTGAATTACCTATTCAAGCACTGCGTGAGCGGCTTAGTAGTGCAACAGGTAGCAGCTTAGTTGAAGAGATTGCAAAAAAAATCACGCGTGTGGTTGTAGCCGGTGAAGCACTTAGCCTTAAGCTCAAGCGCGACCGCTATGTGCCCGAGACCCTCGAGGTTCTTGCTTATGTGCAGTCTGATGAAGATCTCTCTTCTTTGTCGCTTACAGCAGCACCTGATGTATTAGTGCTTGAATTTGCCACCATCAATGAGCAAAGTCTGGATTTAGTTCAGCAAAAAATTTCTCAGTGTGACGCAAAGCATGCGGTAATTGTTTACAGCTTTGGTACTCGTGCCAGCATCGCTCTGTTGGAACAGGCCGGTATACCCTGCCTGAAAAATCCGGCTGCAGTTTCTGACGTACAAAAAGCCTGTGTTTCCCTCTGCTCTGCTTCTGCACAAGTCGAAACCCAAATTGTCAGTGCAAAACCACGCCGATACTCTGCCCAACAGCTGGCTTACATAGCCACATTATCCAGCACTGTCGCCTGCGAATGCCCGAATCATCTGGCAGAGCTAGTCACCAGCTTAATCGCGTTTGAACAATATAGCAGCGAGTGCGCAAACCGTAATGCCAAGGATGCAGAGTTGCATGCGCATCTGAATCACACCACCGGTCTTGCACGTGAAATGCTGGAAGATTGTATGACACGCTTGCTTGATGCTGAAGGTATCAAGGTTTAATTGCGATTTATTTTGTATTTGTTGGCATTAAATGCATAAACAAATTTTCTTGCCTTCTTCCATGAAAAATCTCTCGCGCTTAATCATTTTATTTTTTTGTGCAATGATTGTCGCCTCTGCAAGTGCTGCTGAGCCTGCAGTCAACTTAGTCTATGGCAAAGTTGAAAAAAATAATGGTGGAAGCGGCAAGACCTTTGCTGGTCGCGAAATTGCCAGCGTAATGAGTTGGCACGGCGCAGGATGGCTGGAACGTGCTGAAAGAAAAACCGAAGAACGCCCTGATCTGCTGCTTCAAGCATTAGAACCCAAACCAGGTATGGTGATCGCCGACATAGGTACCGGCAGTGGCTACTATGCGCGACAACTAGCTACACGCGTAGGCACCAACGGCAAAGTATTTGCTGTAGATGTACAGCCGCAGATGCTGGATATCCTCAACAAACAAATCCAAGCTATGGGCATAAAAAATATTACGCCTGTATTGTCAACTGAGCGGGATGTCAATCTCGCTAAAGACAGTATTGATTTAGCGATAATGGTCGATGTCTATCATGAGCTGCAATATCCCATCGAAGTCATGACTAGCCTGATCAAAGCACTCAAGCCGGATGGTCAATTAGTGCTGGTAGAGTTTCGTGCCGAAGACCCCAACGTACCCATTAATGCGCATCATAAAATGAGTCAGGCTCAAATCAAAAAAGAGGCAGCACTATTGGGCCTAACCTGGGTAAAAACTATTTCTACGCTACCGTGGCAGCATGTAGTCATACTGCGTAAATAGCTACAGCATTACTAAAAAAAATTATATCTGCTGAAATTTACCGCTCTTCCTTATTTTTCTGCGCACGCTTGCGTTTTTCTTTTTTCAAATCATGCATCTGGTGTGCCGCAAATAACAAAACCAGAAAAAATATACCCAGCTCTATCCACATACCCATCGCGCTCTCCCTGCTTAGTGCTCGCTTAGTACTTGCTTAGTACCTAAATAATCTCAGATTAATATCGTTTTGCAACTTCACTGAGCATCACTTCTGTAGCGCCGCCTCCTATGGCGAGTATGCGTGCATCGCGCCACAAACGCTCTATAGGCGCTTCACGCATGTAACCCATACCACCATGAAACTGCTGACAGGTCTGCACAACTTCATTGACCAGCTCGCCGGTGAGTGCCTTTAACATCGAGACCTCTTGCACCACATCGTGACCTTGTGACACGGACCACGCGCAGTGATACATAAACTGACGCGCAGCGCGGGTCTTGGCATCCATCATCGAGAGTCTGTGGCGTATGGTTTGCTGCTCCCACAACGGTGCACCAAATGCATGTCGCTGGCGCACATAATCCAGAGTCAGCTGCAATGCGCGCGAACAACATCCAACTGCCATGGCGCTTAACGCAATGCGTTCAGTCTGCAGATTTTTCATCAATGAATAAAAACCTTTATTCTGCTCACCCAACATCGCCTGCGGACCCAGACGTACATTGTCAAACACCAGCTCAGCAGTATCAGAACTTAACCAGCCAGTCTTTTCAAGTGAACGACTGACGGTAAACCCGGGCGTATTTTTCTCGACGATGAACATGGAAAGCTCATGCGGTCCGGTACCCGTGCGCGCAGCGACAAAGTATAAATTTGCATGTACGCCATTGGTGATATACATCTTGCTGCCGTTGAGTACCCAGCCATCACCATCAGGCTTTGCCGTGGTGCGCATACCAGTCAAATCTGAACCGGCACCAGACTCCGTCATGGCAACGGCAGTAATGCAATCGCCAGAAATAATACTGGGCATGTAGCGCGCCTTTTGCGCAGCAGTTCCGGCATGATGCAAATGCGGGCTGGCCATGTCGGTATGCACTAGCACCGTAATCACAAAGCCTGCAAATGTTGATTGCGCCAGGGCTTCAGCAAATACCAGATTGGTCAGCGCATCTGAGCCGGCACCGCCATATTCACTCTCAAACATCAGCCCAAAAAAACCGGCTTGGCCCATGCGGCGCAATACATCGCGCGGCACATAGCCTTGTTTTTCCCATGCCATGCCATGCGGCTCAACTTCATTTTTAATAAAGCGATCGATCTGATCACGCAGCAGCGCATGTTCGGGTTGATGATAAATATTTTCCATATTAATAATCCTGACAAATTCAATGCTGACCAGGGGGTGAGTGTAATCGATTGTGCCTCCCTCTGAATTCGCCGCAAATTAATCAGCCAGTGTAGGATTGCAGCATGATGCATTTAAATGATCTGCCATTAGCACCAGGCATACGTTCACGCCTGATACCCGATATAAACGGCTTGCAGATGCATGTACTTGAAGCCGGTTTTGAATATGGCGCAGACCGGCCATGTCTGTTGCTCTTGCATGGATTCCCTGAACTGGCCTATAGCTGGCGCCACATCATGCTGCCACTTGCTGCAGCGGGTTTCCATGTGATTGCGCCAGACCAGCGCGGCTATGGTCGCACTACGGGCTGGCATGCGCAGCACGATGACGATCCATCTGATTACAGCATGCCGAATCTGGTCAACGATATGCTGGTATTAGTGACAGCACTAGGCTACAAGCGTGTAGCCTCTGTCATAGGGCATGACTTTGGTTCACCGGTGGCGGCTTGGTGCAGCCTGATGCGGCCCGATGTATTTGCATCTGTGGTGATGATGAGTGCGCCATTTGGCGGCGCGCCGTTGCAGCTAGATCCTGAATTAAATGTACTTGATAGCTTTGCCAAGCTAAAACAGGCAGTCGCTGATCTGGCGTTACTTTCACCGCCACGCCAACACTATCAGTGGTTTTATTCTTCGACACAAGCAAACGCAGACATGATGCGCAGCCCGCAAGGACTGCATGCTTTTCTGCGCGCCTACTATCATATGAAAAGCGCTGACTGGTCCGGCAATCGTCCCTATCCGCTAGCAGCTATGGACGCGGCCTCACTAGCGCTACTGCCAACATATTATGTGATGCATCGCGATGTAGGTATGGCCGCCACCGTTGCTGCGGAAATGCCTGATGCTCAACATATCGCTGCCTGCAACTGGCTGACAGAAGCGGAGCTTGCTATTTATGTAAACGAATTTACGCGTACTGGATTTCAGGGTGGTCTGCAATGGTATCGCTGCGGCACGGATGACCAACAAATCGATAGGCTGCGTGAGTTTGGCGGCCGGCATATCGATATACCCGCTTGTTTTATTGCAGGGGAAAATGACTGGGGGATATATCAGATGCCGGGGGCATTAGAAAAAATGCAGCAGCATGTTTGCACGCAGATGCTGGATTTTCAATTGATAGAAGGTGCAGGCCATTGGGTGCAGCAGGAACAGCCGCGACAGGTGATTGACATACTATTGAAATTTTTAGCGCGCACACAAAATGTCGTTATTCCTCAGGGATAAAACTCAGCGTTTTTGTAAATACATTTTATTTTTATCTAGCTGATAGCTCCATGGCAGATCCGCATTTTTCCAGCCATTTACTATCCTGCGACCTGCGTTAGGCCCGTCCTTTTGCATGTCACCTTCAAAACCGTCTACCACTGTGTAGATTTTTTTATAGCCATCTTCAAGCAGATAATCGGTTGCGCGCGCGCTGCGATCACCGGAACGACAAATCAGGATAACCGTGTCATCTTTGGATAAACCCCGCTCATGCATTCTGCGCTGCATTTCTGCACTAAAGCCAGGATTAAATTCCATTTTGAAGCGCAGATTTTTATCGTCCCATGCCGGATTTTCAAGATATTCAAGAAAAGGGATGTGCGCATCAACCAGGGTGGGCATACCAAGTGTGGAAATCTCTGCGCGTGTGCGTATATCGATAAAAAGCGCTTTCTCTGCCAGGCGCTGCTTTAATTCATAAGCCTCTCTGGCGTCGAGATAAAGTCCGGTCTTGTTTTGTTTGGATACAGGTACGGCTGCAACATCAAGCGCATAAGCTGGCAACACAGTCATTAGCGCAGCCATCAACATGACGAGCAACGCTGACTTGGCCAGACCAAAGGGGTTAAACATCAATCTGTAATCATCATCGCGGTGCAAGATGAGCATTAAAGCTTCACCCTGTTCACCGCAGCTGCTCTCACTAATCAACGCTTTTTCATTCGTTCGATATTCTGCTTATTGAAATGATTGGCGAGC
>CAIVDH010000124.1 GCA_903904635.1 uncultured Burkholderiales bacterium
GGTTAATTGTTCTGGTTGCAACTCAGCATTAGCCGTTAAAGATTGATCTTGTATTGAGGCGGGCGAGTTGTCATGGTAGTTTTTATAAACCTCATCACCACAAAGAGATCTAAACTTTTGCCGAATCAGCCAAACCCGCCGAACCAAGCTGTTACTGTCTAATTTGCTTAAGATTAATAACTCGGTAGTCCAAAGCTGCGGAATCGTAATATTAGCTAATAATGTAACAATATCTGAAGCGTTAAGATGATCTAAAACTTCTTTTTGTCCTGATTTTTCTAGCAATAAAAAGTCAGCTTCTATCGAATCTTTCTGGTTATCAAGGTAACGCTTGATGTTTCTGTCTTTAACTGAATGAATGACTTTCTCGATTACAGAACTCATGTTTCACCTCTAAACTCGTCAAAGCGTTACTGATATTTTCAGCTAAAAAAACATCAATGTTTCAAAATTCACATCTTAAGTTTTGCAAAAATGTTTAATGCAGTATAGCTAAAGCCGCCGCATAATTAGGTTCATCAGCCAGTTCTTTTACCAGATCAACCGCACTAGTAGAGGTATCGATCACGGTAGTACCAGGACGCACAGAAGACATGATGCCGCCCTCACCCAGCATGACCTGCCTGACCTGTACTGGGCCGGGCAAAGAAGCCATCACCACATCGGCAGCAGCGGCACCTTCTGCCAGACTGCCTACCCACTTCGCGCCTAGCTTAATGAGTGGCTCCACTTTTTCGCGCACCAGATCATGCACCATCAATGGATAACCAGCCTTGACCAGATTGGCTGCCATTGGCCTGCCCATATTGCCTGTGCCGACAAAAAATAATGTGGGAAGTGAGGATGTCATTAGGTACTCGATATCATAAAATATTTATACAGTTTAATCATGAATGTCGAAATCAGGATTTTGTAAATTCAAGAAACTGGCGGCTACCATTTTGATGACTAGCTGCTGCATGATGCGTGAATCCATACTGTGCCAGCAGATCAAGCGCATCTGTAAATGCGTAGGTACGATAATGTATGGTCTGCGACATAACGATCTCCGGACCATCGGCTAAATAGTAGCTCTTGATAAAACCATGATCGGCCGGAACAATTTTTTGTGAGTAAATCATGCCGTTAGAAACCGGGCTTGCATAATCATGATGCGGCCCCTGTATGCCCAGCATGAGTTTGCCACCGGTGGCCACATGATCTGAAAGTCGTTCCAGTCCGCGATGATTATCGCCTTCATCGGCAAGATGGCTGACCATAAACGGCTCATTATCCCCATCAATAACAAAATACCAGACGCCGCCATAGGAAAATGCCAGATCGTATTTATGCTGAAGATCAAATTGCGTCACATTTTGCTGTGACAATGAAATATTCGGAAACGCCTGCAGACGCTCGGAGGCGATAGACAACATCGATGCCGTAAGATCAATGCCGGTAATTTCAGTATCGGGACGTCGTTGCCCCAATTCTTCCAATATCAAACCCGTACCGCATCCTATTTCCAGCACACTCTTGAAACCATCTTCATCAACAATATGATCCACTATTTTTTTATAGTCGTAATAACCTGAAGTCATAATCAGGTCGTAATAGCCCGACATATTTGTGTAATCGCCCATAGTTTCTCCGGGTTGCAGTCAAAATTGTTAAAACAGCGATATAGAACTTATGGTACCTTTAGCGCTGGTGAGTTAAAAAAATTAAAATCAAGCGTGAGCCAGTATCCAGAAAATAAAATATGCCAAATTACAAAATTTTATAATCAGTAAATGGCAAAAAAAAACCAGCCGCA
>CAIVDH010000125.1 GCA_903904635.1 uncultured Burkholderiales bacterium
GATTCATAAAAACTGCGTCCCAATTCGCGCGGCGCACCGTCTACAGTTTCATCCGGCCCCATCAGCAGCGTTATGCTGTCATGTAAAAAAAATAATCGTTCTTCAGTAATAGAGGTGATGGACGCATCGGTAGTCAGGCGCATAGACTGCGCCCCCCCAAAGTAAGTCACGTGATGTGCGCCGGACCGAACTTCAGCAGGCTTTTCCCCATAATTCAGTGCCGGCCTGATACGCAAACCTATACGCGGTCGACCCGAAATGCGCTTGATAATGCGCACCAACATAGCTGGTGCAAACATGCGCCCATGCATATAAAAACGAGGCGCAAAATCCGTGATCTCTATACCGTTACCAGCCTCATCGCGCAAACGTGTTACCAGTATTGCTGTGTTGCGCGCATAAGTTTGACGCACCATATGCGCATCATGAAATATCACATCAATAAAACCAAATGCATCCGCTTCCTGATTTTTTTGCACTGAGCGTAATAAGCTGCAGCAAAGTGGATTGCTATCAAATTGCGGATAACACCACCACGCAATACGCGCATTTTTATCAATCAGTGCACTCGTGCGGGAATTGCCGATGAGACCAAGATCAAGATTACTCATCGCTGACTCGCTAGCTTAAAATGCGGCGATAGAAATTTATCGGTCGATAAAATATCCACTAACTGATCAAGAAAAAATTCTATTGATGCTACTGTCGGTATGCAGTACAACGCCGCCGTGGCAACAGGTCCTTCATCACATCCAACACGCACTGAAAATACATCATCACGGCGCATGGAAAATACATCTTCATCAGTCATATCATCCCCTACGTAGAGTGTGCGTTGTGCATTGGCTTGCTCTATAAGCTGGCTGACTGCATAGCCTTTGTCACCAGCGTGTCTGGGCAGTAAATTAAACACACATTTACCACTAATGACATGCGGCGACGGTGACAATGCCGCAAATAGCGGTGGCAATATTTTCATGACCGCGGCATGATCCTGCGCATGACGAAAATGCAGTGAAAGTGAGTAATGTTTATCTTCGAGCTGTATGCCTTTATCGATCGTCGCAATTTCAGGTGCCAGCTTGTCATACCAGCAGCGGCAGATCGCATAAAATTCATCGGCGCGTTGCTGCCAGCCGGGCAAGCCTTCCACGCCGTGATTACCCACCAGATAATCTGGTACAAATTCTAATCGGTTAAAAATATCTGCCAGCGAACGGCCGGTGACGATGCCCACTTGCGTGATCGCTTGTAATTGAATCAGTCTCTGCTGTACGGTATGCGGCAACACAGCCTTGACTGGATCAGCAACCAGCGGCGCAAGCGTGCCGTCAAAATCAAACAGACATAACATGCGGGGCTGCGCAAACTCTTTGAGCGCTGCCTGACCTCCATCGGAAAATAAATCGGTCAGCGCTGTCATACCGCTCGTCGCAATGCACGCTTGCTAAATGAATGAATTTTTTCTGTCACACGCTGACGCCTGCGCAAACGCGCTGCATCCAGCAGCATTAAACCGGCCCATCGATACACATTAAAATCACGCACCAACGTTCGCATGCTGCGCATACGTTCACGTTGCTCCGCCTCCGGCATCGTCAGCGCACGATACAAAGCCTGCGCACCTTGCTCTATGTGATAGGGATTAATGATCAGCGCTTCGTGTAGCTCACGCGCCGCGCCCGTAAATTGCGACAAAATCAGTACGCCTAATTCATCTTCACGTGCAGCGATAAATTCTTTTGCAACCAGATTCATGCCGTCATGCAGACTCGTCACCACACACAGATCTGCTGCGCGGTAATACTGCGCCAGCTGGCTGGCATTATGATGTTCCACACGCAGCATGACCGGCGGCGCAACTGGATTTACAAATCGCTGATTAATATGATGCGCAAGCATGCGCACACGTGCTTCCAGATTTTGATATTCCTCAAGCGAAGATCGGCTGGGTGCTGCGATTTGCAACAATGAAAATCGACCTATGAATTCAGGATGTAATTCCAGCATGCGCTCCACCGCCTGAAATCGCTCGACGATACCCTTGGTGTAATCCAGCCTGTCCACACCTAACGCCAGCCTATGCGACGCAGGTACACTGAGTTCAGTGCGTAATGCAGCGCGACATACACCAATATCATGTTGCTCTTCAGGCTCAGGCCAGGCAATCGAAATCGGATAGGGCTCAATCTGCGTTAATTCACCACCATAAAAAATCGTGGAGGCTTCATGTTCTATACGTGTTTCCAGATAGCGATCCACTGTCTCGATAAAATTTTTACAGTGAAACGGCGTATGAAAGCCCAGCAAGGTATTGCCCAACAAACCTTCGAGCAAGGCTTCCCGCCACGGACAAATACCAAATGATTCCGGATTCGGCCAGGGTATATGCCAGAACATAATGATGGTTGCCTTAGGCAGTTTTTCTCTCACCATGCGCGGCAATAAAGCGAAGTGATAATCCTGTACCAGCACCACTGGATCATCGGTGTGTGCTTCCGCGACAACCGCATCTGCAAAGCGCTGATTCACCGCCACATACTGATTCCAGTCAGAAGAGCGAAACACTGGCCGTACATGCGCCATATGACACAGCGGCCACAGCCCTTCGTTTGAAAAGCCGTAGTAATACCCGTCTTCTTCTTCCTGCGACAACCACACGCGGCGCAAGGTATAGGCAGGCCGCTTGGGCGGCACCTTTACCCTGTCTTGCAGATCAACGGTTGCGCGATCAGCCGAGCCGCTGCCATGCGCAATCCATGTGCCAGAGCAAGCGCGCATTACCGGCTCAACGGCTGTCACCAGTCCGCTAGCCGGGCGCCGTACTTCTATGCCATGTTCGCCGCGCTCATGAATATAAGGTTCACGATTAGAGACAACTAATATTTCATCACCGGCGAGTTCATCATGTAACAAGGAACGTAATTTTTGCGGTGTCCAGGCCTGCGGTGAATACTGCGTAGTGCGCCGTTCCAGATTCATCTCATGCAGCATGGCACGCAGATCACCCACTAAGGGTCGAAACTCTGGTGGTGTGCTGGCGCTGTTTTGTGTAATCACATCCCGCCGCAGCAGTGTTTTAAGCGCAGTGATCCAACCCTGCCAGCTCCAGTGTGCAATCCAGGCACCCAGCGCTGAAATGACAACAAACATCAATAAAAAAACCGCAAATACGTAATATCTGAATTCCATGCTGCGACCATCTATAAAGCTGGTGTCTTGTGCCAGCACCAGCTTGCCCAGACTAATGCCGTCCTGCTCCAACACGCGCTCGGTCACTCGCATCTGACTCGGCGCAGCGGTGCGGCAATTGAGTTCAGACGGTTTATTTTTGCTTTGATAAAGCAGATGGCCGGCAGCATCACAAAAAATTATGGCGCGTAATTTTCCTTCACTAACAGAGCGATCCAATAAGCTGGCTATATGCTCAACGTCCTCTAGCGGAACCAGCTCCAGCAAAGGCTGCTGTAATGATGCTGCCAGCATCGCAGAGCGCGCATCCAAGTCACGCATAAACCAGCGGCGGGTCAACTCATCGACCACAGGCAACGTTGCCAGCGCAAATAAACCCAGCACCAGCGCCAGTGGAAAAATAAAGCGCAGAGACAACTGAAATGAACGCAAGGGCATGGGTCACGATAGCTTGTTTAAAAAAGGCAAAACAAGACAGCAAGGCGAAATCGAGTAAATCGAAATCGCAAACCTGTTGACCGCATGAAGCTAAGGCAGTTCCGGGCTGGGAGTTACAGCAACGAGAACGGGTGATTTTCTATATCGAAGTGAGTCAGATTGATGTTTATAAATATTTCTGGTCTTGACCTCCCAACTGTTTGCATGACGTTTGAGACAGGGTGAAAAGAACATACGTCATGTTAAATGTCTTGCGAATATGCATGCTTCAAAGCATGTCACCTAATTTAGTCATCATTTTGGCCAAAAATCCACGCAAAAAAATACATCCAGACCGATCACCGGCCATATGCTGCGGCGCAATATTGAAAGTTATCAAAATGCCGCCCCAATAGCCCCAGATCGGAGTTAACACCGTTATCATTGCGCAAAAGCGGTGCCCTGAAGATATTTTTAGCTTTGGCGCAACTGCAGCTTAGAACCAAAAACAATGAGGCGGTAATGGTGGAGACAAACAAAGTACCGGTGGATACCTTTCCCCGGTTGATGTTGCAGCATGCGCAGAACCGGCCACAACATCCGGCTTTTCGCGAAAAAAATCTGGGTATCTGGCAAACCACAACCTGGTCGCAAATGGCCGAGGAAGTGCGCCTTTTGGCCTGCGGCCTGGCGGCGCTCGGATTCAAGCGCGGCATGAATCTGGCTATAGTCGGCGAAAACAAACCCAGACTTTACTGGGCGATGTCAGCCGCGCAATGCTTAGGTGGCGTGGCTGTTCCCCTGTATCAGGATGCACCGGCAGCCGATATGGCTTTCGTATTGGAAAACGCCGAAATAGATTTCGCCATCGTCGAAGATCAGGAACAAGTCGACAAGCTGCTGGAAATTCGCGAGACCGTCAGCGGCATAAACCACATCATCTATGACGATGAACGTGGCATGCGTGATTATGCCCAGACCGGGGTCACGTCTTTTGCCAGCGTGCAGGAATTGGGGCGCGCCTATGCTGCTGCCCATCCAGAATTTTTCATGCAGTCGGTGCAAGCCGGCCAGCCTGACAACATCGCAACCATACTCTATACATCCGGCACGACCGGCAAACCCAAGGGCGTCTGCCACACCCATGCCGCCATCATCAGCACCGGCCGCACGCTGGTTGAATTCGACCAGATCTCGCAAGACCATGAAATGCTGTGCTATCTGCCGCTGGCCTGGATAGGAGATTTTCTCTATTCCTATGGCATGTCGCATATCGCCGGTTTCTGCCTGAATTGCCCGGAGTCGAGCGCTACTGTCATGTCAGATCTGCGCGAGATAGGCCCGACTTATTATTTCGGTCCACCGCGCGTGTATGAAAACATACTCACGCAAGTAATGATACGCATAGAAGATGCGAGCTGGATAAAACGTAATCTGTTTCACTATTTCATGAGTGTGGCAAGACGTGCCGGCCTGCGCATATTAGATCGTAAAGGCGGCGTCAGTCTGGCTGACAGACTGCTATATGCATTAGGTGAAATTCTGATCTACGGTCCGCTAAAAAATGTATTGGGCTTTTCGCGTGTGCGTGTTGCTTATACCGGCGGCGAAGCAATCGGTCCTGATCTATTTGATTTCTATCGCTCTATCGGCATTAATCTCAAACAGTTATATGGCATGACTGAAACCTGCGTGACGGTTTGTATGCAACGCTCAGGCGATGTCAAACTCGACACCGTTGGTCTGCCTATGGCTGGCGTGGAAGTCAAAATCGCTGATAGCGGCGAAGTGCTGGTGCGCTCACCTGGCCTGATGCAGGGTTATTACAAGCGACCTGATGCAACCGCAGAAGTGATTGATGCAAATGGATACTTCCATACAGGTGACGCCGGATTTTTTGACAGTGATGGTCATTTGAAAATCATAGACCGCGCAAAAGATGTGGGCAAAATGGCAGACGGCAGCATGTTCGCGCCCAAGTATGTAGAAAACAAACTGAAGTTTTTCCCGTTCATCAAAGAAGCGGTGGCATTTGGCGATGGACGCGAAACCTGTAACGCCTTTGTGTGCATAGATATGGAAGCCGTAGGTAACTGGGCCGAGCGTCGCAATCTGGCTTATAGCGGCTATGCCGATCTGGCCAGTCAGTCTGAGGTGATCTCACTGATTGCTGATTGCGTAGAAAAAGTGAATGCTGATCTGGCCAATGATGCGCTACTGGCCACGTCACAAATTCATCGCTTTCTGGTTTTGCACAAAGAACTTGATCCGGATGATGACGAACTCACACGTACACGCAAAGTACGGCGTGGCTTCATCGCTGAAAAATATGCGGTGCTCATCCATGCGCTGTATGCAGGACTGAGCACGCAGTTCATAGAGACACAAGTTAAATTTGAAGATGGTCGTAAAGGTATAGTCAGTGCAGACCTGGAAATCAGAGACGTCAAAACCTTTAGCGCACACAGGCAGGCCGCATGACCACCATGAACCCTATTACCAGCCGCGAGACAGGCGAAGTCATTCTCGATCTGCGCAATATCTCGCTGGCGTTCGGCGGCGTAAAAGCACTGACTGATATTTCATTTGATGTGCGCGAGCATGAAATACGCGCCATCATTGGCCCCAATGGTGCGGGTAAAAGCTCCATGCTCAATGTGATCAATGGTGTTTATCGTCCGCAGCAAGGCGAGATCATTTATCGCGGCGCGCATCTGAAAGACATGAACACCTATGCGGCCGCCAAGAGTGGGATTGCGCGTACGTTTCAAAATATTGCGCTGTTCAAAGGCATGAGTGTGCTGGACAACATCATGACCGGCCGCAATCTGCAAATGAAAACAAATTTTCTGCTGCAGGCACTACATATCGGTCCGGCACGCGCAGAAGAAATCGCACACCGCGTCAAGGTCGAGGAAGTGATTGATTTTCTCGAGATTCAACATATCCGCAAAACACCCGTGGGCCGCTTGCCCTATGGCTTGCAAAAACGCGTGGAGCTGGGTCGCGCACTGGCTGCCGAGCCGCAAATATTGCTACTCGATGAGCCCATGGCCGGCATGAACGTCGAAGAAAAACAAGATATGTGCCGCTTCATTCTGGATGTGAATGCGCAGTTCGGCACCACCATTGTATTGATTGAACATGACATGGGCGTGGTGATGGATATCTCAGACCGCGTGGTCGTGCTCGACTATGGCAAAAAAATCGGCGATGGCACACCCGAGGCTGTGCGCAGCAATCAGGATGTGATTAATGCGTATCTGGGCGTGGCGCACTAATTAACAAACCGCAAAAAATAACTAAAAAATTAAACAAGCACTGAGTGCGCAAAGATATGCAGCCTCTGGTTTTAGGAAAGTAGCAGATGAATATTAATTTTTTCTTCGAAGTATTGATCGGTGGCCTGCTCTCGGGCGTCATGTACGCGCTGGTGGCGCTAGGCTTTGTGCTGATATACAAAGCCTCTGGCGTATTTAATTTTGCGCAGGGTGCGATGGTATTTTTTGCTGCACTGACATGCGTGTCCATGGTAAACCACTGGGGCTTTCCGCTTTGGATTGCCATACTCGCCACCATCGCCGTAATGGCACTGCTAGGCGTAGCTGTTGAGCGCATCGTGCTGCGCAGGCTGGTTAATCAACCTGAAATCTCGCTCTTCATGGCAACTATCGGCCTGGCTTTTTTCATAGAAGGCATGGCGCAATTAATGTGGGGCGCAGAGGTACAACGGCTAGATCTGGGCATAGAAGACGTGCCCATAGAAAGCCTGCTGACGAATTTCAACATCATGGTTTCTAAATTCGATGTAATCGCTGCGTGTATCTGCGCGCTACTGGTGACATGTCTGGCCTTATTTTTTTCGCGCACAAAAATCGGTCGCGCTCTGCGCGCAGTAGCAGATGATCATCAGGCCGCTTTAGCAGTTGGTATTCCGTTGCAACAGATCTGGGCCATCGTCTGGGCAGTGGCAGGCTTTGTCGCCATGGTTGCGGGTCTGCTATGGGGCTCACGCAATGGTGTGCAATTCTCCCTGACTTTCATTGCATTAAAGGCGCTGCCTGTCTTGATACTGGGCGGCTTTACCTCTGTGCCCGGCGCGATTATTGGCGGACTCATTATTGGTGCATCAGAAAAACTCGCTGAAGTTTATATCGGACCTTTCGTCGGCGGTGGTATAGAGGGCTGGTTCCCTTATGTGCTCGCTTTACTATTTTTGCTGGTACGGCCTGAAGGATTGTTTGGTGAAAAAATTATTCGCCGAATTTAAATGTCTATTTAAACCGTCACATAATTCGTCAAACAATTTAATAAATTTAATTCAATAAAGAGACCAAGGCTATGTTCTACCGCGAAGCAGGACAATTTAAATCTAGCTATCAGGCTGATGGCCAGATCTTCCCGATAAGGCAAGACCGTATCGGCATTGCGCTGCTGTTGGTGCTGGCTTTTGTTGTGATGCCATGGATAGCTACACCCTATATTTTTTCAGCCATACTGATACCGTTTCTGATTTTCGCGCTGGCTGCTTTAGGCTTAAATATACTCACAGGCTATGCCGGACAGCTTTCACTGGGAACGGCTGCGTTTATGGCTGTGGGCGCATTCGCTTCTTATAATTTTGTGCTGCGTATACCGGGCATTCCGCTGTTGCTGGCTTTTATACTTGGCGGGCTGTGTGCCGCCATGGTGGGTATTGCATTTGGCCTGCCATCATTACGTATACGTGGTTTTTATCTCGCCGCCTCAACGCTGGCCACACAATTTTTTGTGGTGTGGGCACTAACCAAAATTCAATGGTTTACCAACTACAGCTCTTCCGGTGTAATCACGGCGCAGAAAATGCAAATACTAGGCTATGAGTTTGCATCACCGGTCTCAAAATATTTACTCGTGCTGGCCATCGTCAGCGTGATGGCGCTACTGGCAAAAAATATGGTGCGATCCAATGTCGGCCGCTCATGGATGGCTGTGCGCGATATGGACGTTGCCGCCGAAGTAATAGGCATACGCCTAATGCGCACCAAGCTGCTGGCCTTTGCAGTGAGCTCATTTTATTGCGGCGTAGCTGGCGCCTTGTATGCGTATGCTTATCTGGGCACCGTAGAGCCTGAAGCTTACAGCCTGGATTTGTCATTCCGCATACTATTCATGGTCATCATAGGCGGGCTGGGCTCTATTCTTGGTTCATTTCTGGGCTCAGCCTTTATTGTGCTCTTGCCAGTCGTGCTCAATGTCCTTGCGCACGCCATGAGCATGCCAACATCGGTCGCTTCCAACCTTGAGCTGATGGTTTTCGGCTCCCTGATTATTTTCTTTCTCATTGTTGAACCACATGGACTGGCACGCTTGTGGCAGATCGCAAAAGAAAAATTGCGTCTGTGGCCTTTCCCGCATTAATTGTTTGTTTATTTAAGGAGGAACCTATGAAATTCATTAAATCCTTGATGCTGGGCGCAGCGCTGCTTGCTGCCACCAGCTTCGCCTGGGCACAGCAACAATATGTGCCCCTATTGTCATATCGCGTGGGCCCCTATGGTTCGAATGGCGCATCATTTTTTGGTGGCTTAATCGACTACATGAATCTGATCAATAACGGTGGCGGCATTAATGGCGTCAAGCTGACCTGGGAAGAGTGCGAAACTGAATATAACGCGTCGCGCGGTGTTGAATGCTACGAGCGCCTTAAAGGTAAAAACGGCGGCGCATCCCTGGTAGAGCCGCTATCCACTGGTATTGCTTACGGCATTCTGGATCGCGTCGGTACCGACAAGATTCCCATGACCACATTAGGCTATGGCCGTTCTGATGCGGCCAATGGCAAAGTGTTCCCTTATGTGTTCCCGCTACTGTCCACTTACTGGAATCAGGCTGGCGCCATGGTGACCTACCTCGGTGAAAAATCTGGTGGCATGGACAAGCTTAAGGGCAAAAAGATCGTGCATCTGTATCACGACTCTGCCTATGGCAAAGAACCACTGCCGGTGCTGGAAGCAGAAGCCGCAAAATATGGTTTCGAGCTGATCAAGATTCCTATTGCGCTGCCAGGTAATGAACAACAATCACAATGGCTACAGATTCGTCAGGTGCAACCTGATTACGTCATCATGTGGACCTTTGGCGTGATGAGTGCAGTTGGCTTAAAAACTGCACAACGTAATGGCTTCCCACGAGAGAAAATTCTAGGCGTCTGGTGGGCAGGTTCAGAAGAAGATACTGAGCCAGCAGGTGATGCAGCTAAAGGTTATGCCGCCATGAGTTTCACCACGCCGGGCAACTATCCGTTGCTGGATGAAATCCGTAGCAAGCTGTATGCAAATGGCAAGGGCAATCTGAAAGAACTCGATCGTGTTGGTAACGTGATGTACATGCGCGGTGTTACCTCTGCAGTATTAATGGTTGAAGCCATGCGTAACGCCCAAGCCAAATATGGCAAGGGCAAAGTCCTGACTGGCGAGCAAGTGCGCTGGGGCTTTGAAAATCTCAACGTTGATGGTGCACGTCAAAAAGCACTGGGCGTGTTTGATATGTTCCCACCTATCAAAACCTCATGCGATGACCATGAAGGTTCGGGTGCAGTGAAAGTGGTGCAGTGGGATGGTAAGAAATGGGTCGCACTGTCCAAAACCTGGATCACCGGTGACAAAGCATTGGTGCGTAAACTGTTGGAAGAATCTTCTGCAAAATATGCAGCAGAAAAAGGGATTACGCCGGCTTGTCTTAAATAATTAGGCTTAGTATCACTGTGTCTGGGCATGCCAGGCACAGTGATTGATTTATTGTTTACGTATCAATCTGATTTAGTTTTTAAAAATACGGCCGGTAAAGTTGCGATTAGCCCAGCCATATTTTTAAAGCCTTAATCTAAATAACAACATATTGAACTGACCACATGAGCCCGCAATCCATACTCGCTGTGAACAACATCGAAGTCATCTATGACCACGTGATACTGGTCTTGAAAGGTGTATCGCTAAACGTACCAAAAGGGAAAATCGTTGCGCTCATGGGTGCAAATGGTGCGGGCAAGTCCACCACACTCAAATCGATCTCGACGCTATTGCGCGGTGAGCGCGGCGATGTCACCAAGGGCAGTGTTGAATTCAATGGCGAACGCGTCGATCAACTCACACCCAATGAATTGGTCAAGCGTGGCTTGTCACAAGTGATGGAAGGCCGGCATTGTTTCGGCCATCTGACCATAGAAGAAAATCTACTGACTGGCGCCTACACTCGCAAGATCAATCGCAGCGAATTGAAAGAAGCGCTGGAAAAGGTGTATCACTATTTTCCGCGCTTAAAGCAACGACGCAGCTCACAGGCCGGCTATACCTCAGGTGGCGAACAGCAGATGTGCGCAATCGGTCGCGCGCTCATGGCCAAGCCCTCCATGATTTTGCTCGATGAGCCATCGATGGGACTGGCGCCGCAAGTGGTCGAAGAAATTTTTGAAATCGTCAAAGATTTAAATCACACCGAACAAGTCTCCTTCCTGCTCGCTGAACAAAACACCACCGTTGCGCTGCGCTATGCCGACTTTGGTTATATTTTGGAAAATGGCCGCGTTGTGATGGAAGGTGCGGCTTCCGACCTGGCTACCAATGAAGATGTAAAAGAGTTTTATCTCGGCGTATCAGGTGCTGGCCGCAAGAGTTTCCGTGACATGAAATTTTACCGGCGTCGTAAACGCTGGCTTGCCTGACCCATCCTTCCTATTCCTTTTTTCTGCAGGTTGCCATGTCTGATTTACTTGATGCTCTGGAAGCGCGCGATCCCGCTGCGCGTGAACATGATTTACTTAGCTCACTGCCTGCGCTAATTCAACAAGCGCAAACTGCGCCTGGCTGGGCGAAAATTTTGTCTGGCATCAACCCTGCTGATATCACTACGCGTGCCGCTTTGGCGCAATTGCCTGTGACGCGCAAATCTGATCTGCAAGCATTGCAGCAGGCAGCGCTGCCATTTGGTGGTCTGACCACGACAGACGTGACAAAGCTAAGCCGCATCTTCATGTCGCCCGGCCCTATTTTTGATCCGGAAGGTCGCGGCAGTGATTACTGGCGCTTCGCGCGTCCACTCTATGCGCTGGGTGTACGCAGCGGTGAGATCATACAAAATTGTTTTGCTTATCATTTCACGCCTGCCGGCTTAATGGCTGAAGGCGGCGCAATGAAGCTGGGTTGTCCGGTCATACCGGCGGGCATAGGCCAGACTGAGATGCAAGTTCAGTCCATGAACCTGCTGCGTCCACACGCCTATGTGGGCACTCCTTCTTTCCTGAAAATTATTATAGAAAAAGCGCAGGAGATGGGTACCGATATTTCCAGCGTATCAAAAGCATTGGTCAGTGCAGAAGCCTTGCCGCCTTCTCTGCGTACTTGGTTGCAAGAACACGGCGTGCGTCATGTATTACAGACATATGGCACCGCAGATATCGGCAACATCGCCTATGAAACGCTGGTGCATGGTGAACTCTCACCGGGCATGGTGCTGGATGAAACGCTGCTACTGGAAATTGTGCGCCCCGGCACAGGTGACCCCGTGTCTGAAGGTGAAGTCGGTGAAATCGTCATCACTTCGTTTAATCCCGACTATCCATTAATTCGTTTCGGTACTGGCGACATGACAGCCGTCCTGCCCGGCATCTCACCATGTGGCCGCACCAACACGCGCATCAAAGGCTGGATGGGGCGCGCAGATCAAACCACAAAAATACGCGCCATGTTTGTGCATCCGTCGCAAGTGGCAGATATTGTGCGCCGCCATCCTGAAATAAAAAAAGCAAGGCTGGTTGTCAGCGGTGAAATGGCCAACGACATCATGACACTACAGTGTGAAGTAGCCGATACTTCCAGCGCATCACTGACTGCTGGGATTATTGAATCTATACGTGATGTAACCAAGCTGCGCGGTGACGTGATACTAGTTGCAGCAGGTAGCCTGCCGAACGATGGCAAGGTGATTGAAGACGCCAGAAGTTATAAATAATTTATCGTAACCCAGGGCGCTGGTTGGCCCTGGTTCATATTTTTCCCTCTACCACCAAGCTTAATGCTCTCGTGCATTAACGCTTAACGCATAGCTTAGCACTGCACTAAGCCCTGTTGTTTTCTCTTTGTGATTGATTTTGCTCAAGTTATTTACTGCAAATCAGGCCAAGCTTATCTATCGCAGCAAAATTTACTTAAAGCAAGCTGATCGTATACAGCTGCGAATAATTACCCAACTAATTTGAAAGCGTCAGATTTTATATTTTCTTGATTTTAATA
>CAIVDH010000126.1 GCA_903904635.1 uncultured Burkholderiales bacterium
GCGTTGATGGATATCTGCAAAATCTTTTGAATAACCGGTATCACCCGTGAAGAAAACGGAGACAGGTTTATCTGCATGTCGATTATTTTTTAATACCCAACCGCCCCACAGTGTTTCAAAGCGATCATCAATACTACGCGCCGACCAATGCTGTACCGGTACGAAATGCACGGTGAGTTCTGAAATTTTTGTGTGCTGCCACCAGTCCAGTTCCTGTACATGGTGTATGCCTTGCTGCGCCATCCATTTTTTTACGCCGAGTGGCACCATGAATAGTGGCGGCCCTCCTGATTGTGCATTCAGCGCAAGCACTGAGTTCAAATCCAGATGATCATAATGATTATGCGAAATCAGTACGACATCGATATGCGGCAGCGCAGTGATGTTGATGGCTGGTGCGACTTGTCGCTTGGGGCCTACCCACTGCACTGGTGAAGCGCGCTCAGAAAAAATCGGATCAGTCAGTATATTGACGCCATCTATTTGCATCAGCACCGTGGCATGGCCTATCCAGGTGGCGCTGGTTATGCTGCGATTATTTTTTAGCCAATTTAGATCGGGTTTTTCTAGCGTAAATTGATAGCCACCAGCAGGTGTTTTTGGTAGTCCGGCAAGCAATCGCTGCCACTGCCACTTTATAAGTGAGCCGACCATCTCACCATCAAAATAATTATTTTTATAGCCCTGCGTGGTGTGATGTGACTTGTCTGAATCAGCACCGGCATGCAGCGTGCTGCTGCAAGCGATGGTCAGCAGCAGAGCAATACTGGCAGCAATTTTTATGTATTTAGCCAGCATTGCCCGCATGATGTTTAACCCATTGCTTCCAAATCACTCGCTTTCATGCGCGAGGCGAGTGCTTTGCCTTTGCGCGCACGTTTGCCTATGTGTATGCCCAGTGCGGCGGCTGACAGTGGGATTTCCTGAGGCTTGGCAACGCGGCTGCTGATACCAATTACACGCACACCTTTTTGCGTGATCGGTTGGGCAGCGATGAGTTTTTCATTCGGCTCCAGATCGATCAAAATCACGCCGCGTCCACCACCGGGCTGCGTCTTGATTTCATCTATGCCAAACACCAGCAAGCGACCATGTTCAGACAGACAGGCCAGTGCACTGGCTTCTTTGCGTATGATGCGCGGCATTAGCGGTTCATCACCGGCTTCGAGTGTCATGAAGGCTTTACCACCTTTCTGACGGCTGACCATGTCACCTGCTTTGGCAGAGAAGCCATAGCCGGCAGTAGAAGCCAGTAGCAAATGCGATTCTGCGGTACCGGCAAAGTAATGCAATAGCCGTGTGCCCGATTCCAGTTCCATGAATGTGGTCAGTGGCGCGCCATCGCCGCGTGCGCCAGGCAATAATGCAACCGATATGGAATACACGCGTCCGTTGGAGCCGAAGGCCAGTACATTGTCGGTGGTGCGGCATTCAAAGGTGGCGTAGAGCGCATCACCAGTTTTGAAGCTGAACTGCTGTGCATCATGCCCATGACCGCCACGCGCACGCACCCAGCCTTTTTGCGAGATCACAACCGTCACAGGTTCATCAATCAGCTTTTGTTCAGCGACCGCTCTTTCTGCTTCTTTAATCAGCGTGCGGCGTGCATCGCTAAATTGCTTACTATCTGCTTCGATTTCTTTGATCAGCAATTTTTTCATGGATGCCGGATTGTCCAGCAGCTCTTGCAGAGTCTCTTTTTCTGACCGTAGTGCCGCAAGTTCTTGCTGAATCTTGATCGCTTCAAGACGCGCCAACTGACGCAGACGTATCTCGAGTATGTCTTCGGCTTGTCTATCGGAGAGTTTGAAAGCCTGCATCAGCGCCGGTTTAGGCTCATCGGATTCACGGATGATCTTGATGACTTTATCGATGTTGAGCAGTATTGTCTCGCGACCTTCGAGTATATGAATACGATCATCAACCTTGGCCAGTCTGTGCTGTGTGCGGCGGGTGACGGTCTGGAAGCGAAAGCCTATCCATTCATACAATATGTCGCTCAGTGGTTTTTGGCGCGGCTTACCGTCCGCACCGATCATCACCAGATTGACACCAACACTATTTTCTAATGACGTATGGGCCAGCAAGAGATTGCTGAATTCTGCCTGATCCTGATTCCTGGATTTTGGTTCAAACACTAATCGTACAGGCGCTTCGCGTCCTGATTCATCACGCACCGCATCTAGCAAGCCAAGTATGGTTTGCTTATTGGCCAGCTGATCAGGTGACAGACTCTTCTTGCCTAATTTCACTTTGGGGTTAGTGAGCTCTTCTATCTCTTCCAATATTTTTTGCGACGAGGTGCCCGGTGGCAGCTCAGTGATGACCATCTGCCATTGACCGCGCGCCATCTCTTCAATTTTCCAGCGCGCCCTGACCTTGATGCTGCCGCGTCCGTTTTGATAAATCTCCGATAGTGTGGAAGGCGGCGTGATGATTTGGCCGCCACCCGGGAAATCGGGTCCCGGTATCAATTCCATCAATTCATCATGCGACATTTTCGGGTTGCGTATCATCGCCACCGCAGCTTTTGCCACTTCATTGAGATTGTGCGATGGTATTTCGGTCGCCAGACCGACAGCAATGCCGGATGCGCCATTGAGTAATACAAATGGCAGTCGTCCGGGCAGCAGACGCGGCTCTTCGGTTGAGCCGTCATAGTTGGGCTGAAAATCTACCGTACCCATGTCGATCTCGTCGAGCAGCAGTCGTGATATCGGCGTCAAGCGGGCTTCGGTGTAACGCATCGCTGCAGCACCATCGCCATCACGCGAACCAAAATTACCATGACCATCAATGAGCGGATAGCGCAGAGAAAAATCTTGTGCCATGCGCACCATGGCGTCATATACCGATTGGTCACCATGCGGATGCAATTTGCCT
Source organism: uncultured Burkholderiales bacterium (assembly GCA_903904635.1). Lineage (GTDB taxonomy): Bacteria > Pseudomonadota > Gammaproteobacteria > Burkholderiales > Burkholderiaceae_D > Pernthalerella. The sequence goes on from CAIVDH010000126.1 coordinate 2,884, forward strand.
AGTACGTCACCGACCACGGCAGCGGACTTGCGCGGCTTGGCAGCAGCATCGAGCTTTAGCTGATCCATGGCGTAAAGTATGCGGCGCTGCACCGGCTTTTGACCTTCGCAGACGTCCGGCAAGGCGCGTCCCTTGACCACGGAGATCGCATAGTCGAGATAGGCGCGCTCAGCAAAGGTGGCCAGCGTCAATGATTCTGCATCATCGCTGTTGGGTGTGTCGAATAGAGTCGTTTGATCTGTCATTGTTTAACGCTAAAATTTTTTACGTCCATTTAAATATCTGCCTCAACTTCATTACCATGTTCTTCCAGCCAGCTGCGCCGTGCCGCTGCTTCGCCTTTGCCCATCAACATGGTGAAGCGCGATTCAGAAGCCATCTGGTCAAACTCACCCAGCGCCACCGGCAATAGTCTGCGCGTATCCGGGTTCATGGTGGTTTCCCAAAGCTGTTCGGCATTCATCTCGCCCAGGCCTTTGAAGCGGGCTATGCTCCAGCCATTTTCTTTGACGCCGTCTTTGCGCAGTTTGTCTTCGATGGCAACTAACTCACCCTGATCAAGCGCGTAAATTTTTTGTGCCGGTTTTTTACCACGCGCTGGTGCATCCACGCGGTATAGCGGTGGGCGGGCTATATGTATATGGCCATGTTCTATGAGTTTGGGGAAATGACGGAAGAACAAGGTGAGCAGCAAAACCTGTATGTGCGAACCATCGACGTCTGCATCGGAAAGTATGCAGATGCGTCCATAGCGCAGGCCGGATAAATCAGGGCTATCATTTTTACCGTGCGGATCGACACCGATGGCAACCGCAATATCGTGTATCTCATTATTGGCGAAGAGTCGGTCGCGTTCGGTTTCCCAGGAATTTAATACTTTGCCGCGTAACGGCAATATCGCCTGAAATTCTTTATCGCGTCCCATTTTTGCAGAGCCGCCAGCAGAATCGCCCTCGACCAGAAAAATTTCATTGCGCGCTAAATCGGTTGATTCACAATCAGTCAGCTTGCCCGGCAAAACAGCCACGCCGGATGATTTACGTTTCTCGACCTTTTGTGCAGAGCGTAAGCGACTTTGTGCCTGACGTATGACTAGCTCAGCAATTTTTTTACCATAGTCGACATGCTGATTTAGCCACAGCTCCAGCGCAGAGCGCGAGTAACCAGCAACGAGACGAACGGCATCGCGCGAATTTAAGCGCTCTTTGATCTGCCCTTGAAATTGCGGATCAAGTACTTTGGCAGACAACACGAAAGACACGCGCGCGAATACATCTTCAGACAAGAGCTTGACGCCTTTGGGTAACAGCGAATGCATTTCAACAAAGCTTTTTACGGCACCAAATAAACCTTCGCGCAATCCGGATTCATGTGTGCCACCAGCTGGCGTAGGAATCAGGTTGACATAGGATTCGCGCACTACATTGCCTTCTTCCGTCCATGCCACCACCCAGGCTGCGCCTTCGCCTTCAGCAAATCCATCTGCATCCGGTTTTGCATATTCTTCGCCTTCAAACAGCGGCACCATGGTGGTTGCACCCGCGCTTTGCGCGAGCTGCTCGGTCAGATAGCCACGCAAGCCTTGTTCGTATTGCCAGACTTGTGTCTCGCCGGTTTTTTCTTGGGTGAAGGTGACTTTTACGCCCGGCAGCAGTACCGCTTTGGAGCGCAGCAGTCGCTGCATTTCCGTGATGGGAATGACAGGGGAATCAAAATATTTCGGATCTGGCCAGACCACGACGCGGGTGCCGGATTTTTTTTCATCTTTGGCAACCGGGCGTGATTTTAGTTTTGAGATGACATCGCCGCCGCTAAACGTCAATTGATGCACGCCATTGCCGGCATCATCTTTACGCCAGACAGTGATGTCCAGTTTTAATGCGAGCGCATTGGTTACTGAGACACCCACGCCATGCAAGCCGCCGGAAAATGCGTAAGCGCCGCCTGAGCCTTTATCGAATTTACCGCCTGCATGCAGGCGCGTGAAAACGATTTCCAGTGTCGGTACTTTTTCTTCGGGATGTAAACCGACCGGTATGCCACGACCATCATCTTCGACGCTGACGCTGCCATCAGCGTTCATGATGACGATGATATTTTTTGCGTAACCGCCCAGCGCTTCATCGGATGCGTTGTCGATCACTTCTTGAATAATGTGCAGCGGATTTTCGGTGCGGGTATACATGCCCGGCCGTTGTTTGACTGGCTCGAGCCCTTTAAGGACGCGGATAGATGATTCGCTGTAGTCGGATTTTCTGGTTGCCATGCGATGTGAAGAAGTGCCTTGAGTCGTGAATTGGTTTGCCCGGGTTGAGCAAAATTGTCTGCATTTTAATGAATATTGTCTTGCAGAGGGGCTAAGCAAAATAAAATTTGCGTAGTCAAAATGCTATTTACTGAGCACGCCCATGGCCTTCTCCAGCCCTTCTATGGTGACTGGATACATGCGGTTAGACATGAGCTGCCTGATGACGGAGATGGATTGTCTGTATTGCCAAAGTCCTTCCGGTTCAGGATTTAGCCAGACAAATTTCGGGAAGGTGCTGGTAAAGCGCTGCAGCCAGACGGCGCCGGCTTCTTCATTGTTATATTCAACCGAGCCACCGGGCTGCAGAATTTCATACGGGCTCATGGTGGCGTCACCGATGAAGATCAGCTTGGTGTCGGGTGGATATTTGCGTATGACATCCCAGGAGGAGAAGCGTTCTGCGTGGCGGCGGCGATTGTTTTTCCATAAAGTTTCATAGACACAGTTATGAAAATAGAAAAACTCCATATTTTTGAATTCAGTTTTCGCCGCTGAAAATAATTCTTCTGCGCGCGCGATATGGTCATCCATGGTACCGCCCACGTCCATGAGCATGAGCACTTTGACTTTATTTTTACGCTCGGCCTGCATTTTCAGATCCAGCCAGCCGGCATTGTTGGCGGTGGCGCGTATGGTGTCGTCCAGTGCCAGTTCTTCTTGCGCGCCTTCGCGGGCAAAGCGGCGCAGCCGGCGTAATGCAATTTTAATGTTGCGGGTGCCGAGTTCACGCTCACTGTCATAGTCGCGATATGCGCGCTCTTCCCACACTTTGACGGCAGTTCGGTTACCGCCTTCGCCGCCTATGCGTATACCTTCAGGATTTTGGCCACCATTACCAAAGGGCGAGGTACCACCGGTGCCTATCCATTTGCTGCCGCCTTCATGCCGCTCTTTTTGTTCTTGCATCAGTTCTTTCAAGCGATCCATGAGCTTGTTGTAACCGAATTTTTCCAGCTGCGCTTTTTGTTCCGGTGATAGTTCACGCTGCATGCGCTTGACTAACCAGTCCAGGGGTATGTCTGAGAGTTTTTCAAACATTGCATCGATGCCATGAAAATACTGGCCGAAGGCTTTATCGAACTTGTCGTAATGCGCTTCGTCTTTGACTAGCGTGGTGCGAGCAAGAAAATAAAAATCATCGAGTGAGTTGCTGATGATTTGTTTTTGCAACGCTTCTAGCAGCACCAGAAACTCCTTGATGGAGACAGGTATTTTTGCGTCTTTCAGCGTGAAAAAAAAGTCGAGCAGCATGATGTGTAAAGTTTAAAACTAAAGGTTTAACGGTTAGCGCGCGACATAAAAATCAAACGCTCAAACAAATGCACATCTTGCTCGTTTTTCAGGAGCGCACCGTGCAGCGGTGGCACGATACTTTTCTGATCACTGCTGCGCAATGCTTCGGGCGGGATATCTTCAGCCAGCAATAGCTTGAGCCAGTCCAGCAGTTCGGAGGTAGAGGGTTTTTTCTTCAGACCGGCGACTTCGCGCACTTCATAAAAAGTTTGCAGCGCCTGAGCCAGCAAATCTTTTTTAAGATTCGGGAAGTGCACATCTACGATTTGCTGCATCGTTTCTTTGTCGGGAAATTTTATGTAATGGAAAAAGCATCGACGCAGGAACGCGTCTGGCAATTCTTTTTCATTATTGGAGGTAATGATGACGAGCGGTCTGTGTAATGCTCGCACCATCTCACGGGTTTCATAAACATAAAATTCCATGCGGTCGAGTTCACGCAGTAAATCATTGGGAAATTCTATGTCAGCTTTGTCGATTTCATCGATGAGCAATACGACTGGCTCTTCGGCGGTGAATGCCTGCCACAGCACGCCGCGGATGATGTAATTGTCGATATGTTTTACGCGCTCGTCACCGAGCTGGGAGTCACGTAGCCGCGATACGGCGTCGTATTCATACAGGCCTTGCTGCGCCTTGGTAGTGGATTTTATGTGCCATTGCATCAGCGGCATGCCCAGACCGGCAGCGACTTCTTCGGCCAGCATGGTTTTACCGGTGCCCGGCTCGCCCTTGATTAAAAGTGGTCGTTGCAGCGTCAGGGCAGCATTTACCGCCAGTTTCAGGTCATGGGTGGCAACGTAGCTGTCGGAGCCGTCAAAGCGCAGGGTTGGTGGCATGGTGGTGATGTTTTATGAGGGAAATAGGCTTGGAGTATAAACGAGCAGGGCAAGACCAGTGAACGGCCAGCTTGAGTCAGATGGACGCTGAGCGGAAAAGCGGCTGCTTTGCTGCATGTAGACTGCAGATTATGGGGATATGAGCAGCATGGGAGCGGCTTCGTTTTTGCCCCAGCCAGTCAAAAATAGCTGCAACCAAGGCTTTAGCGCAGTATTACCCTTCGCGAAATGGACTCAATGATGTTATTTAGGTTAAAATTGAGCGCTTTTTGTGCGGCAGAGCAACATTTTCAGGCAATGTTGGATTAGGTCAGTTGGCCTCTCTACGCAGCGACTATTTCGAATCAAAACTATCCCAGTCATCATGAAAAAACTCTTAGCATTTCTCGCGTTGGCGAGCGTTGCCCAAATCTCCGCAGCTGCGGATCTCAAGGGAGACGCAAAGGCCGCTGAAAACAAGGTCGCCATGTGCGTCGGTTGTCACGGTATTCCAGGCTACAAGGCTTCATTCCCAGAGGTATACCGCGTGCCTATGCTCGGCGGCCAATCTGAGAAATACATCGTCACCTCATTAAATGCCTATAAAAAGGGTGAGCGTAATCATCCGACCATGCGCGGAATTGCCGCTGGCCTGACTGATCAGGATATTGCTGATCTGGCCGCTTATTACGCTAAGCAGAAATAACAGGAGCCCAACATGAAAAAGACTTTTGCATTGATGGTGACTCTGTTTGCTTGCGTCGCTATGACCAACGCTTATGCCGGCAATATTGCCGCTGGCAAGGCAGCCGCGCAAAAATATAATTGCGCATCCTGCCATGGCGCTGATTACAACAGCCCTATTGATCCTGGCTATCCTAAATTGGCAGGCCAGCCTGCTGATTATCTGGAGCATGCCTTAACGGCCTATCAGCGTGGCGCTAACGGTTCGAATAGCCGTGGCAACGTGATAATGGGCGGTATGGCCAAGCCTTTGAGCAAAGCAGACATCAGTAATATCGCTGCTTATCTGGCTAGCTTGAAAAGCTCGCTGGTGGTGCGCAAGTAATCATCAGTTTCGTTGTACAAAGTTTAAAAGCCACGGCATGCCGTGGCTTTTTTCTTGATGCTGCTAATTTAATTCAGCAGCGCCGCACACACTCTATGTAGGCTTCAGCATCCGGTGGTGTGCCGTTGCGCTGTGAAGTCCAGAGCATCTGACCCAGACATTCCATGATGTGATGATGGGCTTCATGCTCAGAGCCGAGCTTGGTTGCGAGTGCGATAAATGCGTCGCGTATGCCTATAGGCTGGTCTATGGAAATCTGCTCGGCTATCGATAAATGCATGGACAGGTGCAGAAAAGGATTAGGCTTGCCTTGCTCGACATCGTACTCGGCTGCGTGTGCATCCGGATTGGCAAAATCGCTCTCGTATTCAGGATGTTGTATCAGCCAGTCGCGCGCGATCGCTTCTAATGGTGTGAGTAATTCATTAGTTTGTGTCTTGCGCCAGGTATCGCAAAAAAAATGGCGGACTTCTTCTTTGGTGGGAGCAAACATACGGTCTCGATTTTATCTGCGCGCTTAAATTTAATTCAGCCCGAATAGTAAGACCCAAAATCCCAGCCCGGCAAACAAGGCCGCCGCCGCGATTCTGATCCACTTCAGCGGTATAAATTGCGCAGTAGTTTTGCCCAGCAGGACGGCAGGTGCGATGGCCAGCATTTCGCCTAAAGTGGCGCCTAACATCACCAGCGTGAAATCCTGATACTTGGCTGCCATGACTAATGTGGCTAACTGAGATTTATCACCCAGCTCAGCGAGCAGAAATGTAATGAATGCAATGAGCACCAGATTGCGCGATGTTTTGATTGCGATCTCATCGTCGTCATCGTCATCATCTTTTTCTGGTATCAGCGTCCAGATGGCAACAGCAAAAAATAGTACAACCAATAACCATCGCAATAGTTCACCCGGCACTAGCTGAGCAAGGCTGCTGCCGACTAAAGCAGTCACGCCCATGGACACGATCGTGGCCAATAAAATTCCAGTCAATATAGGCCAGGGGCGGTGATAGCGAATTGCAAGCAGCATGGCAAGTATCTGGGTCTTGTCACCCATTTCGCCTAGTGCGACAACGGCTGCGCTATTGAGCAGTGCTTCCATTTAAATGGCCTTATCGGGTGGTGGTGTTTTTGATTTATATTCGCACAGATCGGCGATCATACAATTCCAGCAATGCGGTGAGCGCGCCATGCAGGTATATCGACCATGCAGTATCAGCCAGTGATGCGCATCCAACAGATATTCTTGCGGTATTACTTTCATGAGCTTGTGTTCAACTACATCGACATTTTTTCCCGGTGCCAGACCGATGCGGTTAGCAACGCGGAAAATATGCGTATCGACAGCGATGGTCGGCTCACCAAATGCGGTGTTGAGCACGACATTAGCGGTCTTACGACCGACACCGGGCAGTGCCTCTAAGGCTGCACGTTCGCGCGGCACAATACCGCCATGTTGTTCGAGCAGGATGCTGCAGGTTGCGATGACATTTTTTGCTTTGTTACGATACAGGCCTATGGTCTGTATGTAAGGTGTGAGACCTTCTACACCTAGCGCATAAATTTTCCCTGGTGTGGATGCGACGGCAAATAATTTTCGCGTGGCTTTGTTGACAGACACATCAGTGGCTTGCGCCGACAAGATCACAGCGATTAATAATTCAAATGGTGTCGTGTATTCCAGCTCAGTGGTGGGATGCGGATTGGCTTGTTTTAATCGCGCAAAAATTTCGCGGCGTATTTCCTGATTCATGATTTTGTTGTGGGTGGTTTGCCCAGAGCCTGTTCTTTTTGCAAGCGTGCACGTTCCATCGCCGCTTCTATAATGGCGCGCTTGCGCAGTTTCTCGGCTTGCTCTTCGGGAGAATTGGCTTCTTCTGCATTGACCTCTTTTAACTTGGCTGCAGCTTTCAATGCAAGGCGCGCCTCATTTTCATTTTTTTCACGCTGCAGACGCAGGGTACGGCTATCGTGTCGTGCGCGTGCAGCATCGGCCTGTTGTTGTGACCATGCATCCCAGCCAGTTTTGCCTGGCGTGACTTCTATCATGGCGATGCAGTCAACAGGGCAGGGAGCCACACATAAGTCACAGCCCGTACATAGCTCTGGCACGACGGTATGCATTTGCTTGGCAGCGCCGACGATGGCATCAACCGGGCAGGCCTGTATGCACAGCGTGCAGCCTATGCAAACGGCTTCATCAATAAATGCTACCGGCCGTGGGCGCTCTAAACCGTTGGCCGGGTTAATTGGTATGACAGGTTTGCCCAGTAGCGCTGCCAGTCGTGCCACACCCTCTGCACCGCCCGGCGGGCACTGGTTGTAATTGGCACGTCCTTCTGCAATTGCCTCTGCATAGGGGCGGCAAGCTGGATAGCCGCACTTGGTACATTGCGTTTGCGGCAGCAAATCCTCAATGCGGTCAGCTAGTGAGGGGGTGGGTTGGTCGGTGAATGTCTTGGACATAGGTCGCCATTTTAATCTGACCAGCAAAAAATAACGCCGCTCTCTTGCGGGAGCGGCGTTAAGCTTGTGTTGCAGCGATTAATTGCTGTGCAAATCAGGAGTGCGCGTGTATGAACTCACCTATCTTTGGTGCGATCACTTCACGCCAGCGACGGCCGGAGAAAATGCCGTAGTGACCACATTTAGGCGCAGTGAAATGCTGTTTCATTTCCTTAGGAATGTGTGCACAGAGTTCATGCGCAGCGCGGGTTTGTCCTGAGCCAGAAATATCATCGAGTTCACCTTCGACGGTCAGCAGTGCCACGTTCTTGATATCTTGCGGACGTACCAGTTTACCTTCAACTTCCCAGGTACCCATAGGCAGAGCAAAATCCTGAAACACAGTCTTAATCGTTTCGAGGTAGTACTCGGCCGGCATATCAAGCACAGCATTGTATTCATCGTAAAACTTGCGATGCTCTTCTGCAGATTCATTGTCGCCGCGACGCAGATGCAGATAAAACTCCCAGTGACTTTCAGCATGGCGACGCGGATTCATGGCAACAAAGCCGGCGTGCTGCAAGAAGCCAGGATAAACATGTCTGCCTGAGCCGGGATAATTTGGCGGCACGCTGTATATAACGGTATTTTCAAACCAGCTGTGCGGCTTGTCCGTAGCCAAATCATTGACCTGCGTAGGCGATTTGCGTGGGTCGATCGGCCCACCCATCATGACCATGCTTTTCGGCAGATTCGCTTCGTTGGCACTGGCCATCAGTGAGATGGCAGCCAATACTGGTACGGTAGGCTGGCAGACGGAAATTACATGCAAGTCTGCACCCAGAAAGCGGATGAAATCCTGTATGTAATAAACATAGTCATGCAAATGAAATGCACCTTTGTCTAAGGGCACCATGCGTGCATCAGTCCAGTCGGTGATGTAGACATCATGCGTGCCTACCAGACCACGTACCGTATCGCGCAGCAGGGTTGAATGGTGGCCGGAGAGCGGTGCCACCAACAAGACTTTAGGTTGTTTTAGATTGGATAGTGCCGGCGTATTGAGATTTTTACGGAAATGCACCAGCCGGCAAAACGGTTTTTCCAGCACCACATCTTCTGATATGTTGACTTGTTGGCCGTGAACTTCAGTAGTGCCTATGGCGAACTGAGGTTTTTCATAATCTTTGCCCA
>CAIVDH010000127.1 GCA_903904635.1 uncultured Burkholderiales bacterium
AGTCATGTCACCGGATTAATTGCGCTGATTGCTGCTATCGCGCATGTAGGCGGCACACTCGTAATCGTGCCTGAATTTAAGGCCGCTGATTTTGTAACGCTCGCTGCACGCCAGCGCATTACGTATTCCCTGATGGTGCCGGCGATGTATCAGCTGTGTTTGCTGCAACCCGCGTTTCGTGAGCTGGATTTATCAGCGTGGCGCGTAGGCGGATTTGGTGGCGCACCGATGCCATCGGCCACCATCGATGCACTGGCCGAAGCGGTACCCGGCCTGACCCTGGTGAATTGCTATGGCTCGACCGAGACCACCTCACCGGCCACCATCATGCCGCTAGGTCTTTCAGCGATACACACTGACAGCGTAGGCATTACCCTGCCCTGCGCAACAATTAGCGTGAGAGATGAAAACGGTAACGCCGTTGCAGCAGGTGTTACAGGTGAATTATGGATAGGTGGTGCGATGGTGGTGCCCGGCTATTGGGATAATCCGACTGCCAGTGAAAATGGGTTTGCACAGGGCTGCTGGCGCTCGGGCGACTTGGGTTCAGTAGATGAGCAAGGTCTGGTGCGTATTTTCGATCGCATCAAAGACATGATTAATCGTGGCGGCTTCAAGATTTATTCAGTCGAAGTGGAAAACGTCTTGATGGCATTGCAAGGCGTAGTCGAAGCCGCCGTAGTCGGCCACCCTTGCCCGGTGTTGGGTGAACGCGTGCATGCCTATGTGTATGCGCCGCAAATCAAACTACAAACAGAACAAATACGTCAGCATTGTGCAGAGCGGCTGGCCGATTACAAAGTGCCGGAACATGTGGTGTTTGTTGATACGCCATTGCCGCGTAATCCTAACGGTAAATTATTAAAGCGTCAGTTGCGGGCGAGCTGAATCTGTAATCAGATTTAGCTATCTGCTCCTGATTGGCAAAGCCCCCGCGCCGGCAAAGCGCGCCTTTGCCCCCAGCGCCTCTTCTATGCGCAACAGCTCATTCCATTTCGCCATGCGCTCAGACCGGGCAAAAGACCCCACCTTAAGCTGACCCGCATTCCAGCCTACGGCCAGATGCGCAATCATCACATCTTCCGATTCTCCCGAACGCGCCGAGACAATAGTAGAAAATCCGGCTGCCCTAGCGGCACTCATTGCGGCCATGGTTTCGCTGATGGTGCCGGCCTGATTCGGTTTGATTAGCACCGCATTACACGCGCCCTGCTCCACCGCTTTGCGCACACGCGTGGCAGACGTCACCAGAAAATCATCACCTATCACTTGCACTCTGTCGCCGACTGCCTCGGTAAAATCTATCATGCCGCCGGCATCATCCTCAGCCACCGGATCTTCTATCGACAAAATCGGATATTTATCTATCCAGTTAATTAATACCGCTATCCATTCTGCGGTTGTATATTCACGCAGCTCAAGGCCGGGGCGATAACATCCGCCGCTACCAAATTCAGAAGCGGCAATATCAAGCGAGATCATGACTTCGCCATTTTGGTAGCCAGCTTTTTCAATTGAGCGAGTCAGCATCTGCAGTGCTTCTTCATTGCTAGAAAAATCAGGCCACCAGCCACCCTCGTCTGCCACACCTGCGCGCTTGCCTGCATCCGCCATCAAATCACCTGCCGCGCGATACACCTCGGCCACCATCGCCAGTGCTTCATCCATACTGGTAGCGGCTATCGGCATAACCAGCAAATCTTGTATATCAATACGCCGGCCAGCATGCGCACCACCACCAAAAATCTGAATTTCCGGCAGCGGCAATGAAACCGGATTGTCGCCTGCCAGATAACGCCACAAGGGCAGATGCTGCGAATTTGCTGCTGCATTTAATACGGCCATGGACGTGGCAATGATGGCATTGCCACCTAGCCGGGATTTATTTGGCGTGCCGTCTAACGCAATCATGATGTGATCAATCTCAGACTGATTAAGCGCGTCTTTACCTATCAATGCTGGCGCAATCTCACGCTCAATATTGGCTAAGGCAGTCGCTACACCATAGCCGCCAAATGCGTTGCCACCATCACGCAGCTCTATTGCTTCATAGCTGCCGCATGAAGCACCCGCCGGCGCTATGCCACGCCCAATGGCGCCGCCTACAAGTGCCACCTCTACCTCGATAGTAGGACGGCCACGTGAGTCCCAGATGCGGCGGCTTTTTAGTGCAATGATGTGGGTGTTCATAATGTTGCGTCCTTTTTCCATGCAGCGCTAATCTGTACCAATTGTGTTGCCGGTTGCAGTAACCAGTGCCGTGCAAACTGGCGCAGATGGTCCTGATCTTCTTGTGATGTGAGATATTCCAGCGGTGATTTTCCATCTACCCGCGCCAATAATATCGCTGCCAGTAATTTACAGATGCGCGCTTCAATTGCAGCAGCAGGTTCCCAGTTGACGCCCTTAAGATAATTTTCTACAAACGCATCAAAACAGGATAAATAATTATTCCATGACAGTGGTCGCCACAAACACTTAGTCAATAAATGACATAAACAAAAAGCCGCATCAAAGGCCGGGTCGCCGTACCACGCACATTCAGCGTCCAGCAGTATTGGCCCTTTGGGGCCAGCGAGTATATTTTTCGGGCTGATGTCACCATGCACTAAGGCGCGTTTAATATTGGCAGTCTGTGCAATCAGCTTTTCTAAAACAGCTGCGCAATCAGGATGCTTTTTTGCTGTCGCTGCAAAATACGGATCCAGTCGCAGCGCAAAAAAATTCTGGTCATATGCAAATTGCTGCGCCAACGCTGGCTGATTCGCTGTAGCCGCATGTATGGTCACGAGCTGGTGCGCTACCTGAGCGGCGAATGCGGGCATAGCCACACCATCGCGCAGCTGCGCTTTCCAGACTGGATGATGTTCAGGATCCAGCCATTGCATGGCAAAGCTGTGTGATGAACCATCTTCACCCAAGATCACAGGCACCGCATCCGGCAAAATCTCAGCGGCCAGTTTCATCCACGCGACTTCGGCATGATTACGCTCGAGTGGCGCAGACCAGTGAGTAGCGACCTTCAGTTCTGGCAGCGCCTGCTTGATACAGAGCGCGCCGCCACGCGTATCAGCACGCAGGATATTGGACGATACACCACCGGCCAGCGGCCACAGCGCAGGCGTTTCGTCCGCATCGATGAGGCGCATGCGCAGCAGCGCGCGATGCAAGTCGCTGGCCTGAGATGATTCAGGCGTCAGATGGGAAGTTAAACCTGAATGCTGATCGGCAGTCACATAGTCTCGATGTTATTTTTTTGGACAAATGCGCAGACCGGTGTGGGCTCTGTGCATGCAAGCCCATACTATAACCGAGCTAATAACTCAGGCTCAAAACAGCAAGGCTAGTAATAACGCTATCAATAAAGCCGTCACCCAGAAAATCAGGTATTGGGAGGGCTGACGCAGCTGCGTAAAAACACCAGACCATGCTTGCTGCATGTGGATAGTTTTGATCTGGCGCCGGTCTGCACGTCTGCGTACCTGATGCCTGCGTGGTGCTTGTGATGTTTGTGATGCCTGTGCAGTTTGTTCAGGCTGACGTGATTCTGATCTGGCTATCCACTGATCATGCTCGCGCCTTGATGCCGGATCAGACAAGACTTTATAGGCGGCGCTAATTAGCTGAAAGGTATGCGTGACAGACGGATTATCCGGATGATGATCGGGATGAAATTTACTACACAGTGTTTTATATGCTGCCCGTATCACTTCCGGCGGCGCATTGCGCGCCACCTTCAGATTGTCGTAATGGGTATGGAGTCCGTTCATTTCTACTCGTCTTGTTTTTCGACAAACAAGCGTAAACCAGACACCACCGTCATTGCTTGATAAAGCGCAATAAAAAAAGCCCATCAGTATGCAGTTTTAAAAAATAACGCGCTGACTAACCTGACTTAAATCCGGTAAACCCAGCAAGGCCTGCGTAATGTCTATCTCTTGCTGCAAAATAGAAATCGCTTGCGCCACCCCGGCCTGCCCACCTGCAGCCAGACCATACAGACCGGCGCGGCCAACGATGCAAGCGTTGGCACCCAGCGCCATGGCCTTAACGATATCGCTGCCGCGGCGCACCCCGCCGTCCATAATGATGTCAACTTTGCCGTCAATTGCCTCAGCAATGGCAGGCAGCGCAGATACAGCCGATGGCGCACCATCAAGCTGACGTCCGCCATGATTGGAAACAATCACCGCATCTACCCCATGTGCCACTGCAAGCCGCGCATCTTCCGGATGCAAAATACCTTTCACAGCCAGCTTGCCCGGCCATTGTGCGCGTAACCAGGCCAGATCTTTCCAGCTCACTGAGGCATCAAATTGCGCTGCGATACGTGCGGTAAGTGTGGTCAGTTTGGGCTTGGCATCGGTGGCGCTATCGAGATTGCCGAAGGTGATTCTTGGCCCATTTGCCATGCGCCACAACCAGCCCAGCTTGCTGGCGTAGTCAAAAACATTATCCAGCCCTATGCGCGGCGGTATCGTAAAGCCATTGCGCACATCACGCTCACGCGGACCTTGCAGCGGCAAATCCACCGTCAAGACCAGCACCGGACATTTTGCCAGGCGGGCACGTTCTATCAATGACGCCGTAATGCCACGATCTTTTTGTACATACAGCTGGAACCAGTGATCACTGCGACCTTCGCTGGCGATCTGCTCAATGCTGCAATTCGAGGTGGTGGACTGACAATACCCGATGCCGGCAGCAGCTGTTGCGCGCGCCATCGCAAGATCGCCATGCGGCCATAGCAGCCCGGCCATACCAGTGGGACCCAATATCAAAGGCGAACGTAATTTCTGCCCCAACAACTCGACCGCTTGCGTACGCTGACTGACATCAACCAATACCCGCGGTGCAAAGCGCATCGCAGCAAAATCTGCTTCATTGTCACGCAGCGTGCGTTCATCATGCGCACCGCCGTCGATGAAACCAAATACGGAACGCGGTAATTTATCTTGCGCAATCAAACGCAGATCGCGAATCGTCAGAGCTTGGGGTAGTTTCACTGGCAGTGTCCTTATTTGATTATTTTTTATACGGATAAAACTGAGCTGAAATTAATTATTGTTTTCTGCAATTATTTTCTGTAATTGGCAGAATCAAACACATCATAACCAAGACCCGGATCAAACTCGGGATAATGCTGCTGCCTTGCGCATCTAATTTGCTCTCATTGTCATCCGAAAAGGAGAGCTTATGCCACAAGCACACACAAAAATTATGCCACTTGAACTCGGCATCACAGAAAAAGATCGGCTAAATATCGTACAAGGTCTGTCACATTTACTGGCCGACACCTACACACTTTATCTGAAAACACATAATTTTCACTGGAATGTGACGGGCCCTCAGTTTCAGACTTTGCATGCACTGTTCATGCAGTTTTATCAAGAACAATGGTTGGCCGTTGACCAAATCGCGGAGCGTATCCGCACCCTGGGCGCACCGGCACCGGGATCATATGATGAGTTTAGCCGGTTAACCGCTATTAAACCCGGCATACAGCACCCGCATGCTACCGATATGGTCCGTGAACTTGTACAAGCGCAGCAGACCCTGATAAAAACCGCACGCAAATTTTTCCCGGTAGCAGAACATGCACATGATCAGGTAACGTGCGATCTGCTCACGCAGCGCTTACAAATACATGAAAAAAATACCTGGATGCTACGCAGCCTGTTAGAGGAACAGGATTGAAAAAAGTTAAACCCAATTAAGCCAAATTATATTTTTATTCGCTGAGGACACAGATGCCGACCAAATGGATCATCGTTGCAGATAGCAATCGCGCAAGATTATTTCAAACCAGCGCCGGATTAGATGAGCTAACCGAACTGGAAGATTTTCTCAATCCTGCCGGGCGCTTGGCCAATCGGGAATTACGCCATGATGCGCTGGGGCGGTTTTGTGGAAGGGGTGAACGTAAGCAGTCCAATACTGCCGAGCCCAATATCAGCGCAGATGAACATAGCGATGAATTTTTTTCCAAAACCATCACTCGCTATCTGAAAAAAAGTCATGACAATCATCGCTATGATGAACTCTCCATTGTTGCCGCACCAAGTTTTATGGGCTTATTGCGCAAACAATTACCTAAACAAATAACAAAATGCGTGAAACGGGAACTAACTAAGGATGTATCGAGTCTATCA
>CAIVDH010000128.1 GCA_903904635.1 uncultured Burkholderiales bacterium
TAAATTAAATAAATTAAAAATCTAACCCCGCCTGCGCAGCCAGGCTCTGCGCATTTTTGCAGCCGCCAGTGGTTGCTCCTTAGGCTCCAGCACAAAATGCGGTGCGACATCTGATTTAACCAGCACAGTAAACGCCATCAACTCATCACGCCGAAATGCATGTATAGCGATCGCATCACCTGAACGATAACGCTTGAGTAGCTTATCCAGATTTGATCCAGTCACACGAATACCATCCAGCGCCACCAGCACATCACCTGCTGACAAACCCGCCTGATGTGCAACGCCGCCTTCATAGATACTGACAAGCTTGCAATCATTCCCTTCGGACTTAGTTCGCACACCTAATGCAGGAGGAGAATTTTTATTTTTATCCGTGAACTTAATACCAAATTCTTCCAGCAATGCCTCCAGCGGCAAATCCTGCGTGCCACGTACCGCGCGATCAAACACAGGCTTTAACTGCAAACCCGTGACTTCATCAAACAAAGCCTCAAGCGCGCTATCCGTTACACCCCGACCGGCATTTTTACTATCCGTATAAAAATCTCTGCCGTAACGACGCCACAAAACCCGCATCACATCGTCCAGCGATTTTTTACCTATAGACTCTTTGCGTATCGTCAGATCCAGCATCAACGCCACTAACGAGCCCTTGGTGTAATAGCTCACGATCGCATTCGTCGCGTTTTCATCCTGACGATAATACTTCGTCCACGCATCAAAACTTGATTCCGCCACACTCTGCTTAAGCCGCCCGCTTCCGCTCAACACACCATTAATCGTCTTGGCAATCAGCTTCAGATAAGCAGCTTCATCAATCAGACCCGATCTCAGCAACACCAGATCATCGTAATAACTGGTAAACCCCTCGAACAACCAAAGCAGTGACGTATAACTTTCCTGATCCAATGCATACGGCGCAAATACGGCCGGCTTGATACGCTTCACATTCCAGGTATGAAAATACTCATGACTGCATAAACCCAGAAAGCCGCGATAACCCTCACTCATCTGAGTCTGGCCCTTAACTGGCAAATCAGCACGTGCACAAATCAACGCAGTTGAAGCACGATGTTCCAGCCCACCATAACCATCACCCACAGCCAGCGTCATAAAAACATAACGCGACATCGGTGCTTTTTTAGTAGTCGGCTCAAAAAAAGCAATCTGCGCTTCACAGATTTTAGTCAGGTCTGCGGCCAGCCTTGCACGGTCGAGGTTAGGTACTTTGCCGGTGATAACCATGTCATGCGGCACACCATGCGCACGAAACTTAATCAGGTTGAATTCGCCCATCTCAACCGGATGATCAATTAGCTCATCATAATTTTGTGCAATATAAGTACCAAAGCCATAGCGCTTAGCCTTGAGTTCTGTCATTGCTGTTGCAACGCGCCATCCCGAATAAGCTTCTTCATTCGGCGGCAAAATATCAACGACATGCGGTTTATCTTCTTTGCCATGCACCTGCAAAAACACACTGGTGCCATTAAAAAACCCATGCGTCTGATCCAGATGCGCAGCCCTTACCGATAAATCCCACGCATACACCTGATAATGCAAAACTAAGGCGCCGGCACAAGGTGCCGCACGCCAGGTATGTTTATCAATTTTTTTAAGGCGCACAAGCTTGCCCGCAGATTCAGCGCGAATCTGCACGATATTGCGGGCAAATTCACGAATCATGTAACTACCCGGTATCCATGCCGGCAAACTGCATGTCTGACCCTGCGGATCAGGGGCATCAACAGTCAGCGTAATCTCAAATAAATGCAGCGCAAGATCATGCGGCCGAATACGGTAAGTAACAGCGTTACGGGCAACTTTGCGCACATCAGGCCTTTACGTTCACAACCAAACGACCGCGCACTTCACCAGCAAGAATTTTTGGTGCCCAGATCAGCGCATCAGCCAGTTTAATTTCTTGCGTAATCGTTGCCAGTGTTTCAGCCTTCAGCTCTTTCGCCAGCAAATCCCACGCAGCGATACGACGCGCCCTTGGCGCCATCACGCTATCGACACCAATTAATTTTACTGAGCGCAAAATAAACGGCGCAACCGATGCCGGAAAATCCATCCCTTGCGCCAGCCCGCATGCTGCCACGGCGCCACCGTAACGCACCTGCGCAACCGCATTAACCAAAGTATGTGAGCCCACCGAATCCACCACACCGGCCCAACGCTCTTTCTGCAAAGGCTTGCCCGCCACAGACAACGTAGCCCTATCTATCACCTCGACAGCACCGAGCGACTTGAGATAATCAGCTTCAGCCAGCTTGCCAGTTGACGCCACCACTTTGTATCCACGCGCAGCCAAAATCGCAATCGCAACACTGCCCACACCACCGGATGCACCGGTGACTAAGATCTCACCACTTTCCGGTGTTACGCCCTGCTCAGCCAATGCCATCACACAGAGCATCGCGGTATAACCAGCCGTACCAATTGCCATCGCAGTACGTGCAGACATACCTGTAGGGCGCGGTATCAACCAATCGCCTTTCAGCTTTGCGCGCTCAGCCAGACAACCCATATGCGACTCGCCTACACCCCAGCCATTCAAAATAAATGCGTCGCCCACTTTCCAGTCTTTATGGTTCGAGGCAATCACCTCGCCCGAGCCATCAATACCGGGCACCATCGGCCACTTGCGCACCACCGGTGATTTACCGGTAATAGCCAAGCCGTCTTTGTAATTAATCGTTGAATAATCAACGGCAACGGTGACATCACCATCCTCTGGTAACTGTGCATCATCAAGATGTGTAAGCTCTGCTTTTGTGCTGCCGTCTTCGTTTTTATTAAGCAAAATAGCGTTGAACATGAAGTCTCCCTGAAAAAATATTACGCAATGATCGATTATTTTAAAAACCAATTTTAAAAACTAATTTTAAAATTTACTTAATTGACGAAAGTTTAGCCTCAAGCGTCTTGGCATCAACAGCACCAGGAATACGTGATCCGTCAGTAAAAAATATCGTTGGCGTGCCTGTGACTTTTAATTTGCGCCCCAGTTCCAATACTTTTTCATTTGGCGTTGTTGCGCATGAATCAGATGCAGCCGCTGGCGTCTTACCATTTAACATCCAGTCATCCCATGCTTTTACACGATCAGCAGAACACCAGACATTTTTTGATTTAACACGCGAGTCATCCGACAAAATGTTGTACATGAAAGTGTAAACCGTCACATCTTTGGTTTCATTTAATGTTTTGCGAAAACGTTTGCAATAACCGCAGTTAGGATCTTCAAACACCGCAATCACACGCTTGCCATTTCCTTTTACTGATTTCAAAGCAGCTTCCAGCGGCAGATCAGAAAATTTAATCCGATTGATTTCATCTAACCGTGCTTGCGTAAGATCCCTTGAAGACTGTGCATCAACCAGACGACCAATCATAATAAATTTAGCATCAGCATCGGTATAAATTAGTTCGTCTCCAATTTTTACTTCATACAAACCTGCATAAGGCGTTTTAGTCACCGATTCAATCACAGCACCATCACCTAAGCGCGGCTGCAATAATTTTTTAACATTGGCTTCAGTTGCATCAGCCATGGCCGAAATGGACCATGCTGTAAATACAATCGCTGTCAGTAGATTTTTTATCTTCATTTCAATCTCTCATTCAAAAGTATGGGGATTTGCCTTACCCATAGCGTGGGTAATTAAGCGGCGTTTCAAAAAGGGAAGTCGATCAACCAATCCTAGCCCTGCATTACGCAACAGTCTGAGTGGCGCCAAATCAGAGGCGAATAATCTTTGCAATCCATCGGTAGCAATACGCATCAGCATCACTTCTTCTTTGCGTGCTCGTGCATAACGACCCAGCGTGCGCATATCACCGCAATCAGATTGTTCATCACGCTGTGCCAACACCGCGAGCAACGCATCGACATCAGCAAAGCCCAGATTCATGCCCTGGCCGGCCAGCGGATGCACCACATGCGCCGCATCGCCGACCAACACAACCCTATTTGAGACAGGGGTTTGCGCACACATCAGCCTTAATGGAAAAGCTTTAGGTGAGGCGGGAGGCAAAGGCGTGAGCTGTCCTAGCGTTAAGCCCGACAATGCAGTGAGGCGTTGCGCCAGTTTTTCAGCTGGCTCATTAAGTAAAGCATCGGCGAGCAGTTCTGGCGCAGACCACACCAGCGAAACACGCTGCCCGGGCAAAGGCAATAGCGCCACGATGCCATCGCTCCCTAAAAACCATTGACTGGCAGCGCCATGATGCGGCTTTTCACAAGCAAAGTTCGACACTACGGCGCGCTGATCGTAAGAGCGATAATCCA
>CAIVDH010000129.1 GCA_903904635.1 uncultured Burkholderiales bacterium
CCGCCATCCCAGTAAGCCTCATCATCAATGACAACGGGTGCAAATGCGGGCGGCAATGCGCCGCTGGCCATCACATGTTCAGGGCCGATGACGGTATCAAAATTATCGAAATAATGTGAATTGCCTGTCCGTACGTTTACCGCTCCCAAACACAGACGTACTTGCTTACTATTGATCAGATCAAAATCTATCAGTCTTTCCAAAGTTTTACGCAGTGGAGTCGTATCGTAAACACTGAGCGCACCGGGCGTGCCGTCCGGCTGAAACATGGGCGAAGGTAAGCGTGGCTGATAAAAACCGGGTATGCCCAACAGCGCTGCCTGCCACGCACTAAATTGATTAAAGGCGCTGCGTGGCTCTGTCATGTCTACACTGGATTTTAGCCAGGGTGTGATGGCCATGGCATCGGCCAGTAACAGCATGCCGGAAGAAACCAAATGCCAGAAATCAAGCAGACGCTCTACCCGACGATGGGGTGGATTGCCCGCTATTAGCGCTGCATTTATGGCGCCTATCGATACGCCAACCAACCAGTCTGGCTGATAAGCGGTATTAGATATTTCTTCATACGCACCAGCCTGATAGGCACCTAATGCACCGCCTCCTTGCAGTACAAGTGCGATGTGATCATGCTTGCGGTTGATACCGGTTTTTTTCCTGTCGGTGACCCATTCGATTTTCATCGATACCTCGCTGTACCTGAAATATTGTCTACCATCTGGTCAGACATTTTGCATTAACAGCAAGTGACAGCATGTGAGGCATCGCAGAGTTTGCGACGAAGCGTTATGTATTTTTGGGTAATTTGGTTAGGCCATATCGAGCTGTTCAGCCGGCAAGCTATCTTCAGCACACAATTGCTTTAATAAAGCCAGCAACTCAGTTTCATTAAAAGGCTTGCCCAGATAAGCTGTTGCGCCTAGCTTCAAAGCATGTTCACGATGCTTGTCTGCGCTGCGAGAAGTAATCATGACAACTGGCAGTTCGCGCGTAGGTGGTTCTTGCCGCAGCTTGCGTAACAGCTCAAATCCATCCATGCGTGGCATTTCTATATCCAGCAAAACTACAGATGGAGAAATAGTCTGTAATTTTTCAAGTGCGTCAAGGCCATCACGGGCCAGCGCTACTGCATAGCCGCAACGCTCGAGCATGCGCTGACTGACTCGCCTTACTGTGAGTGAATCATCAACGACCAACACTAATGGAATTGCCGCATGCGTAGAGTGCAGCGCTACCGAATCATGATTGTGTGGTCGGCCACTACGTTGTGTGCGTAGTACCGACTCAATTAGCGCCACAGGATTAATGATTAGTACCACACTGCCATCAGCAAGTACCGTTGCGCCTGCGATGCCGATCACATGCGCTAGCTGAGGACCAATATTTTTTACAACAACTTCACGATTTCCGTGAATTGCATCAAGCTCAATAGCAAAGGAGCCATTCAATCCGCGCAAAATAATAATCTGCGCGGGTGGTTCAACCGTATCAGCATGTATGGTCGCCGGGCTCATACCCAGCAGCAGACTCAAATGATATAGCGGCAATTGCTTGCCACGACTTTCTATGACGGCAGCTTGCCGCGCAATGCGCGCTCGGGCTGCAGGCAACTGCAGCACTTGCTCAACCATTGCAGAAGGTATCGCCATCTGCTGCAAACCTGCATGCACCAGCACGACTTGAGTCGTGGCCTGTATCAATGGCAAAACGATCTTAAAGGTAATGCCCATGCCAGACTGCGTTGCAACATCGATTGAGCCGCCCTGAGCCAGCACGGTAGCGCGTACCACATCCATCCCTATACCGCGTCCGGCAATAGCGGTTACCTCATCTGCAGTTGACAGACCTGCTTCAAAAATTAATGCAGCGAGTTCAGCTTCGGATGCAGAATAATCAGCTTGCAGCAATCCGACAGCCATAGCTTTTTCACGTATGCGCTCGAGATCTAAACCCTGGCCATCATCGCTGACTTGTATGATCACGTCATTGGCTTGCTGTGCAAGGATAATTTTTATGTTGCCTATGACGGGCTTACCTGCCTGCGCGCGCATCTCAGATGATTCTATGCCGTGCGCAATTGCATTCCGCAATAAATGCTCAAGCGGCGCTCCCATTTTTTCCAGCATACTGCGATCAAGTTCAATATTACCGCCGGTGATGTCCAGTTGGACTTCTTTATCAAGTTCACGCCCAACCTGTCTGACGAGATGGTGCAGCCGTTCAGCAATACTGGAAAATAGTACGATGCGTACACGCCGCAAATCAGTTTGCAAATTACGTGCGTAACGCGATTGGGCAGAGATAGCCAGACCTGCATCATCGACATGGCGTGCCAGCGTACGTTGTACGCTAATGATATCGCCCAGACTTTCTGCCATCATGCGTGTGAGCTCTTGCAAACCTGTGAAATGATCAAATTCCAGCGGATCAAATTCTCGGCTATTATTTATTTGCAGTTGTGAAGTAATGCGTGTTTCAGCTTGTATCTCAAGCTCACGCAATTGAGACCGCAAACGATTAATATTGTCAGTAAGATCAGAAATAGCCTGGCGCTGCAATTGAAATTCATTTGCGACCCGCGCTCCACCAACAGTAAGCTCTGCAGCCGAACTCGAAATTCTTTCCAATAAATCTGCACGTACGCGTAACTGGATTGAGGTAGCAGTAATCTTATCAGTAACGGGAATCAGTGATGGTTCAGTAACAGGTGTTAATAGCGGCCTAATTTCTTCGTCCAGCATAGCGACCAGATCTATCACATGATCTAACTGAGCCAATAACTTTTGCAATGCTAAAGGATGATCAACATCGCAATGAGAAAACTGATCTACTGCAAATTCCATTTCATGCAGCTGCTGACCCAATGTCTCAGCACCAGCCATGCGGGCGCTACCCTTTAA
>CAIVDH010000130.1 GCA_903904635.1 uncultured Burkholderiales bacterium
CATGAATGGCACTGAACTCGCAAGACAATTTGGCAATGCAGGAGGTGGACTGCCTTTTACTGTACTTATTAGTCCCAATGGTGAAATCAAAAAAACTTACCTGGGCCGCTTGGATATGTCGATTGTGCGCGAGGATTTACAAAAACAATAACAAATAAGTCCGTTTCTGCTTGCTAATCTGCGGTATTTTCCTGCAAAATGCTTGCTTCCTCGTCAATCGGAGTTCTATCTCGATGGCAAAAAATTTGCTTTTGCTGAATGGCCCCAACCTGAATTTGCTGGGCAGTCGCGAGCCCGAAGTCTATGGCGCGACAACCTTAAGAGAAATCGAACAGGCTGCAACAGAGCAGGCTCTGGCTGCACAGGCAAAGATCGCCTGCTTTCAAAGCAACCATGAAGGGCTGTTGATTGACCATATACATGCCGCCCGTCAGAATGGCGTTGATGCAATCGTGATTAATCCGGGAGGCTTAACACATACTAGTGTAGCCTTGAGAGATGCATTGGCCGGTGTGGCCATACCGTTTGTGGAAGTACATATCTCAAATATTTACCGCCGGGAGAGCTTCAGACATCACTCCTACCTCTCCGAACTGGCAGCGGGTGTAATTTGCGGCCTGGGCACTGATGGTTACCGAATCGGTATTGAATTTGCACTTAAAAGACTATAAATTTAGCTAACTTCCATTATCTGTTGTTAAAGCCTATAATTTGGCTGTGCGTAGATTTCCCTTCAGATTATTTTCTTGTCTTATATAAGTGAACCGTAAATGGATTTAAGAAAACTCAAAACTTTGATCGACCTGGTAGCTGAGTCCGACATAGCCGAACTCGAAGTTACTGAAGGCGAAAGCAAAGTAAAAATCGTCAAGTCATCTGCGGCCTCCAATCAGGTCATGATGATGCAGCAGCCCATGCATGCGCCACCTCAGGCGGCTCCGGCACCAGTTGTGGCCGCACCTGCGGCAGCGGCTGAGCCTACAGGCCATATTGTTAAATCGCCTATGGTTGGTACCTTCTACCGCTCCTCTGCCCCTGGTTCAGCACCATTTGTTGAAATCGGCTCGGCAGTCAAGCTGGGAGATACGATCTGCATCATCGAAGCGATGAAGCTATTGAATGAGATTGACGCCGATGCAGCTGGCGTGATCACCCAAATTCTGGTGGAAAACGGTCAGCCGGTCGAATTCGGCCAGCCGCTTTTCGTCATTGGTTAATTTCCCAAAAAGGCGCCGTAAAGCTGGATATGTTTTCGCGCTTAACAGCGACGAAGACACCTTCAGCCCTACGCAGATCCCACTATGTTTGAAAAAATTCTAATCGCCAATCGTGGTGAAATCGCGCTGCGAATTCAGCGCGCTTGCCGCGAAATGGGCATCAAGACTGTTGTCGTCCATTCCGAGGCAGACCGCGAAGCCAAGTATGTAAAGCTGGCTGATGAATCCGTTTGTATCGGGCCGGCTGCATCCGCACAAAGCTATCTGAGTATGCCGGCAATTATTAGTGCGGCTGAAGTAACGGATGCTGAAGCAATTCATCCCGGCTATGGATTTTTATCTGAAAATGCCGACTTCGCTGAACGGGTGGAAAAATCAGGATTCGTATTTATCGGTCCGCGCTCTGATTCCATCCGCTTAATGGGCGATAAAGTCTCTGCCAAGCAGGCCATGATCAAAACGGGTGTGCCTTGCGTACCTGGCTCTGAAGGCGCACTGCCGGATGATCCAAAAATTATTATTCAGACTGCGCGCAAAATAGGCTATCCCGTCATCATCAAGGCAGCCGGTGGTGGTGGTGGACGTGGCATGCGTGTGGTGCACACAGAAGCTGCGCTGTTAAACGCGGTCACCATGACAAAGACAGAAGCCGGCGCTGCATTCGGTAACCCTGAAGTCTATATGGAAAAATATCTGGAAAATCCGCGTCACGTGGAAATACAGATATTGGCAGACGAATTTAAAAATGCGATCTGGCTGGGCGAGCGTGATTGCTCCATGCAGCGCCGCCATCAAAATGTGATAGAAGAAGCACCGGCAGTTGGCATACCGCGCAAGTTAATAGAAAAAATCGGCGACCGTTGCGCAGAAGCCTGCCGCAAAATTGGCTATCGCGGTGCAGGTACCTTTGAGTTTTTATATGAAGCCGGCGAGTTCTATTTCATAGAGATGAATACCCGCATACAGGTTGAACATCCGGTAACAGAGATGGTCACCGGCATAGACCTGGTGCAGGAACAGATACGCGTAGCTTATGGCGAAAAACTGCGTTATCGACAGCGTGACATCGTCTTGAAAGGGCATGCAATTGAATGCCGTATCAACGCAGAAGATCCTTTCAAGTTCACACCATCACCGGGCCGCATCACTTCATGGCATGCACCAGGTGGGCCAGGCATACGCGTTGATTCCCATGCCTATGCCGGCTACTACGTGCCACCGCATTATGATTCCATGGTCGGCAAAGTCATTGCCTACGGTGCCACGCGCGACCAAGCCATACGACGTATGCAAATTGCCTTGTCTGAAATGGTCGTAGAAGGCATACAGACAAATATTCCTCTGCACCGTGAATTAATGGTGGATGCACGCTTTGCAGAAGGTGGCACGAACATTCATTATCTTGAACACAAACTGGCAGGTAAACCTGACTTGGAGCACGATCCCAAGCTGACCAGCAAAAAGAAATAAGCGGCCGCGATGAGCTGGACCGAAATTGTTTTGGAAGTGCCGCGTCAGCATGCCGAGCTCTTGTCGGATGCATTGATGGAAGCCGGCGCCCTGTCGGTCTCCGTTGAAGATGCTGATGAAGGCACTGATGCTGAGCAGGCTCTCTTCGGTGAACCCGGACTGGAGCCGGAACAAAAAGCGTGGGAGCGCAGTCGCGTAATTGCATTGGCCGAGGCCGATGCAGATCATGCCGCAATCGTTGCGCAGGCTTGCAGTCAATGTGACCTGGGCGCAGATATAAATAAAAATCCAAGCTGGCCGTTTACCCTGCGCGCAGTCGCCGAACAAGACTGGGTGCGCCTGACGCAATCGCAATTCGAACCCATACACATAGGCAAACACATTTGGGTTGTGCCCAGCTGGCATGTTGCACCTGATCCTGATGCACTGGTATTAGAGCTTGACCCAGGCCTGGCTTTTGGGACAGGCAGTCATCCGACCACGCGCTTATGCATGGAATGGCTGGAACAACATCCGCCACAAAATCTGGCTGTATTAGACTACGGTTGCGGTTCAGGCATACTCGCCATGGTTGCAAATAAATTAGGCGCAACACAAGTTGACGGTGTCGATATCGATCCGCAAGCAATCGAATCAGCAAATTACAATAGTGAGCGCAACCGCTGCGCTATTGACTATTTTGTACCAGAAGAATTCAGCAAGACTCACCCTGCTACACAATATGATGTCGTGGTTGCCAATATTTTATCGAGCCCACTAAAACTGATGGCGCCTATGCTGGCTGGTAGACTCAAACCATCTGGCGGTGCAATGGTATTGTCTGGTGTGCTGGCACGACAGGCTGACGAAGTAATCGCCGCTTATGCCAGCCATATCAAACTTTCTGTATGGGCCGAGCGCGAAGGCTGGGTTGCCCTTGCAGGCCAGACAAATTAATTAGACTACGTACTTCCATGCTCATTACCCTTTGCCCCCATTGCCAAACGCGTTTTCGCGTCACAACCGATCAACTTTTGCAACGTAACGGCACGGTACGCTGTGGTGCATGCCATGAAATTTTTCATGGTGGCCAACAGCTGACAAATAGCGCAGAAAATCAAATACTCGAGCCGGTCGCGACTACCGATTATAAAAAAGTCAGTACAGTAATTGAACCAGTCGCAGTCGCGGTCGAATCCAAACCAGATACGCCAGTCAAAAATACTGAGCCAACTATGCTCAGTGATCTCGACACGCTTTCTCAGGCCATCACTGACTGGCAGGATCAGCCGCGCCCTACACTGAACACGCATTTCATAAATTCCGATGACGAGTCCGGACTGGAGCTAAACGCAAGCCATGAAAAAGATCAGCCGGGTTTTGTTCAACAAGCGCTTAAAAAACAGCGTCGCAATCGCATCTGGAAGTCACTTTTATGGATAGCCATACCTCTGCTGCTAATCGCATTGGCCATACAATTAAGCATACATTTTCGCAATGAAATTGCGGCCTCTGTGCCCGAAGCAGACCCCTACCTGAGAGCCGCCTGTGCCGAACTAGGCTGCACCATTAAATTGCCCGCACACATAAAATCGCTTTCGTTACAATCGAGTCAGCTCAAGACAGTGTCGGCAGAAGCCAATCAGCTTGAACTCATTGCATTAATGCGCAATCAGAGCAACTCCCCACAAGAATGGCCTTCGCTGGAGCTGCAATTAAAAGACGAGAGCGGGCAAGTCATGACGCGCAGAGTATTTTTGCCCGCCAGCTTTGTCGGATCGGCTGACAAGCTAAAACGCGGTTTCGCGCCTAACTCTGAGCATGAGATCAGAATTTTGTTTGAACTTGCAGGTGGCTCTGCCGCTGATTTTCAGCTAACCATGTTTTATCACTGACAAAAAAATTATATATAGTGCTACGGCATTTTCCAGTTTTCTGATTCTCTGAAATGGCAAACCCATGACCTCCCTAATTTGCGGCTCTCTCGCCTTCGATACCATTATGTCTTTTGGCGGGCG
>CAIVDH010000131.1 GCA_903904635.1 uncultured Burkholderiales bacterium
AAGTGACACCTGAAGCTTTACCGGTCATCCCCACAACGAACGGAAAGCGGTTTGCTGCTACAGAGTCGTCGAGAACTTTTTGTAACTTGTCGCTCTTACTTTGCGCCAGCGCAGTAATGGGTAGCATCGGTAATGCACTTGCAACGCTAAGACTCGCCGCAGTAAGCAAAAACTCGCGACGGAACAGATCGGTTGTTTTGCTATGGTCAAATTGCGTATTTTTGATCTCATCGCCCATATTCGCCTCCAGATATAATAGTATTAATAATTATCGGATATAGCTTCAATATTCCATATTTAGGTCTTGATTACGTCACCGGCTAATGACCCAAAAATATATTATCACACTGCAGTTATGCCAGAACTAAATACAATCAGTTGCTAAGCAAGTAATGCTTTAGCAATCGACACCTCTGGCTACAGGCGATTATTTAATTGAAAATTAATAAAAACTTTATCTGGAATCAGCACTTATTAATATAATTATTTATGATATAAGTTCTTTTAACTGGTGATCCTATACTCGCAGCAAATCACTGAGAAGGGTATTAGGTAGATGTAAATTGGCTAGGATTAAATTAACAAAATGTATCTATGCGTCACCAGATTAACCGCAGCAAAGTCGATTCGCAAGTACAGGCAAACCTGACCTAGTTGAATTGAGTTAGTGCGGCCATTGGGTAATATCTAATAATCACACAATGAGGAGCGCGACATGAAACTATGCTTAACCATTTGTATTAGTCTTCTTTGTTTGTTGTTTGGTGCAGCCTCGGCAGTAGAAAAAGATCAACGTGGGGGGGACTGCGAGCAGACAAAAAGTCAATACGAATACTTTTGCACGAAGCAGGGTGACCCTGCAAAGGATGACATTATGACTACAGCAAATATCGCCTGTGGGAATGCCAAACGAAACATGGCTGCCGCCTGCGAAGGTATTATCGAGAAAGATACAGCCTACACTTTCGATAAAGAAGGAAAGCCTAGTGCACCTCGGTGAAGCTAAGGCCTGCGGGGATGTGCCGATCTAGTCGTCGCAGATGCGGCAGGTTCTGGTGCGATATGTGCCAGTAAGGCGATAGTCAATACCGTTGATGCCATAACGCCAGATATTTTGTCAAACAAAAAGCCACCCAAAAGGTGGCCTTATTTTTTGTAATTCAAACTGCTCAGGAATTATGCGAACCATCACAGAATGGGCTATTGGCAGTCTTGGTGCAGCCACATATATAAACCGTATCATCTTTTGGAGCAATAAATTGGCTTGGTGTTTTGTTGGTGACTTTGTGTGACCCATTGCAGAGACCAGTGCCACTTATACCGCAAGTACAGAACCAGTATTCTTGTCCAGCTTTTACCTCAATGGCGTAGGGCATAGTAGACCTTAATGTGTAATTGTTAATTAATTAAATTCGATAATTCAATTTAATTATAAGGTACAGAGCAATAAGGTAATCCTCTCATTTTTAACAGTCTGCATTGGTAGAGACTATGCGGTCATGGTCAGCTGCAGCTTGGGGGAAATTCGCCCCAGGATATGTATAGAAGCCAATCTGCAAT
This sequence comes from uncultured Burkholderiales bacterium, assembly GCA_903904635.1. GTDB lineage: Bacteria > Pseudomonadota > Gammaproteobacteria > Burkholderiales > Burkholderiaceae_D > Pernthalerella. The sequence goes on from CAIVDH010000131.1 coordinate 1,561, forward strand.
CACCGCCCGCGCATGGCGCATCGACAGAAACCAATGTTCGTTCAAGCATTCATCCCGAAACTTGCCATTGAAGCTTTCGATATACGCATTCTGCTGTGGTTTGTCTGGTTGAATAAACCTTATCGTTAACTGCTGCTCATAAGCCCAAGCGTCCAGCGCTTTACTGATGAACTCCGGCCCGTTATCCACCGTGATGGAGCGTGGCAGACCGCGAATCTCGGCCAGCCGTGCCAGCACACTAACGACCCGTCGTCCTGACAAAAACGTATCGACTTCTATTGCTAAACATTCTTTCGTAAAATCATCCACGATATTCAGGCTGCGCAGCCGCCGTCCATCCACAAAGCAATTGGATACGAAGTCTATTGACCAACTTTGATTCGGCCCAGTCGTCATCACTTTGTCTTGCAGTTAGATACCGACAATCCGTTTACGCTTGCGTCGACGCACTATCAGTCCGGCTTCGCTATACACCGGATACGTCCGTTTCCAGTTTAGCAGCCAGCCTTCGCGCAGCAACAGCACGTGCAAGCGCCGATAACCATAGCGCCGCTTTTGTCCTGCCAGAACTGTAAGCCGCTCCTTAAGCGGCACATCGTCTGCCCGCTTCGATTCATAACGTTACAACGACCGTGAAATACCAATTAGCCCACAAGCATTCGTTAGTTGCACTTCGGAAGCTGAGATCTGCCATAACGACGATTTCACGGATACCTGTGGTCTGGAATAAATCCAACTTTGGAAAAAGGGTAGTTCAGCTTCAAGACGTCCGATCCCTGACGCCAACCAAGTGAAAAATCAGTTTTCTGAGGTGGTAGAAGGCTCAGTTTGGTAGGCAGGGAGTTGGGCACCGCAATGCATGCAAAAGCCGGCGTCAATCGCGTGTCCTTCTGTGAGGCATTCGTGGCATGAACGCGTTGTTGTGGGTTTGTAAAACCGCGCTGCACTCAATTCGGCTGTGACAATGCCGGTGGGAACCGCCAAGGTTCCCCATCCCAGAAGCATCATCATCGATGCAATCACACGCCCCAAGTCTGTTTTCGGAGTGATGTCACCAAAACCAACAGTCGTCATGGTGGTGATGGCCCAGTAAACCGAAGTAGGTATGCTGGTAAAGCCGTTCTCGGGACCCTCGACCACGTACATCACAGTTCCCATTACCAGAACGATCATCAGGACAGCGGAGAGGAAAACCAAGATTTTGCGTCGGCTGGCAGCAAGCGCAAGACCGAGAGATTGGTATTCGGTCACGTAAGCAGTGAGCTTGAATACGCGGAAAACGCGAAGCAAACGCAGTACCCGGACATCAATCAAGGCATGTACCTCGGGCACCAGCAAAGCGATGTAGGTTGGTAAAAGCGCCAGCAGATCGATCACGCCGTAGAAACTCAGCGCATAGCGCAGAGGATGGCGCACGCAGACTAGACGGGCAATGTATTCCAGCGTAAATGCAGTGGTAAAAATCCACTCCATCACAGTAAAGGCACGGTTATAGTCATTCCCTAAGCCCTCAACGCTGTCAACAACCACCACTGCAACACTGAGCAAGATGACGGCAATCAGCCACTGATCGAACAAACGTCCGGCACGGGTGTCTGCCTCAAAAATTACGGTGTACAGGCGCAAGCGCCAACCTGACAAAGGTTTTCCTAGGGTTTCACTCACTGACAAATCCTCCCATGCGTTGGCCAGAGCATATCAAGCAGTAACGATGTTTGGAATCAGTCATTGTGGTGGACTGACGCACCCAGTATCACGAGCGCAGGATTCTCAAGCCTTAGGTTCTCGTATGGCCTCGTGCAAAGACACTGGGGGCGAACTAATCTTCCGAAACCGAATATTCATGATTTCTACAAACATTGCAAAAGCCATGGCGAAGTACAAGTAACCTTTGGGAACGGCTTGGCCCATGCCATCGGCAATAAGCACAACGCCGATTAACAGCAGGAAAGATAACGCCAGAATCTTGACTGTAGGATGCCTCTGCACGAACTCGTGAATCAATTTGGCGAGAAACAACATCACACCGGTAGCGGTCAAAATTGCAATCACCATGATGCTGACATGCGACGTCATGCCCACCGCAGTAATGATCGAGTCCAGTGCAAACACCATGTCAAGAACCATGATCTGCAAAATGACAACCGCAAATACAGCTTCCTTGACTGGCCCAGATGAAGTGTCAGGGCCTTCCAGCTTGTTGTGCATTTCAGTGACTGATTTGGCGATAAGAAAGACGCCCCCACCAATAAGAATCAGGTCCCGCCATGAAAAATCGTTGTTCCAAAAACTGAAAACGGGCTGAGTTAGCGAAACAATCCATGCAATCGCAAACAAGAGTCCAAGGCGACTTATCGCAGCAACAGCAATGCCGATCTGCCGAGCTTTCGCACGCTGATGCTCAGGCAGTTTTCCCGCCAAGATGCTGATGAAGATGATGTTATCGACGCCAAGAACCACCTCAAGTGCCACAAGCGTTCCCAAAGCAATCCATGCTTCAGGAGAAGAAAGCAAATCAAACATATAACGTACCTTTGATATTTAGGATCGCCAACCAGCGCCTGAAGATTCGGTTGCTGATGGCGCAAGTTAATAGGAATGCATTCGATATGCCATGGTGATTCATCGACTCATTAGGTGTTCAAGTACAACAAGTCCCAGCAAGTCCGTTCAGTAATCGCCATCAGAATCACTACTGTGAAGAGCCTGTACAGATCGAGATCGCAGTGTCAGTAAGCTTTCCCAGGATTCAAAAATGTTCTGCATTGCATTGCCTCCAGTGCGTCAAACAATCCTCAAAGATACAAGACTCATAGATTCCGAAAAAGCAGATAATTTCTCATCCAGAGTCTCAAAAAACCTGATTATGGGCATCACTTTCGTCTAGAAACATCGTTACTACTTTTTGGTCGTAGCCAAAGAAGGCGGCATTTCACGGGCGGCTGAGAAGCTGGGCATGCCAGTTCAAAGCGTTAGCGCCCAGGTGCGTGAACTGGAGCGTTCTTTAGGGTATGCACTGCTCAAGCCGGCCGGGCGCGGATTTGTGCTGACCGAAGCGCAAGTGGTGGCATTGGAGAAGAAGCAGGACGACGATGTTGTTCACGGCGAAATCGAAACGGCTCACCCTGGCTATCTCGGTAGCCAGGATACCTTTTATGTTGGCACTATCAAGGGCGTCGGACGCATTTACCAGCAGACCTTTGTCGATACTGCATCATTGTTTAAGGTTTTGACGACTATCTCTGTGATTCGATCGCGTTCAAAATGTGAGCCTGTCGTTTCAATATCCACGAAAGCGAAGACAGGTGAGTTGCTTGCTTAATTTTTTTCATAGGGTTACGGAATATCTGCAGCGAAAAGACAAGTAAATTCGCTGAGCTGCTGTTTGCGATCGGGTGCTTGAATGCGAATGTGAAGCCGCGTATAAAAACAACTCGAAAGCCCGGTTAGTAGTCCAACTTTTGGGATGCCATTCATGCTGCAAGGTCACCAATTATCCTATACGAGTTTTAAATTAAATAGTGACTTGCAAGGTGCGGATTAAAGACGCCAGCCGTATCCAAGGTAAATCACAGGCGTATAACTACTCTCTGCAATCAAACTATTTGCCTGCTCATTAGATAAACGGTTGATGGTAGCGCCAAAGAACAGCGCACCGTTGGTGCCGACTGAGTAGAGACCCGTCAGGCCTGCAGAAAAGCTCACGCCTGCGCCAACATTACGCGGAAGTTGATCGCTTGTTTCGTTCGCGCGTTTGCCCCAGTAGTAGGTGTTCATCGCCGCATTCTGCCAGGTGGCACTCATCAGGCCATTCAAACGGAAGCCTTTGTCTGTTAACAGTGGACGGATGAACTGAATCTGCGCTGCTTGTCCGTAACTGCGACCGGTTATGTCAAATCCGTATTCGAAGTTCAGTGCACCCACCGGCGTCGTCCAGCGAACGCTGGGTCCGGCATCAATCGCAAATTCGCGGTCAGCCATACCGGCGGTACGCGAACTATCACTCGAGTCGTAACCAAACCGTGGCTCGGCATACAAGCCTATGCGTAGCGATTTGTCTGCCGAGGTATAGCCCCAGACGCCGGCTTTAAGGCCAGAAACATATGCAACATTAGCCCAGCTATACTGCACCACCGGTAACACCATCGTGCGCAACTCATTGCTGCCCGAAGTTTTTGGGAACGCACCAATGCCAAGACCAAGAAAATTACTGCCGGAAGGTATTGGCTGTTGTGCCTGTTTTTCAGCCACCGACTGAGCCTTCGTAGAAGAAGCAAAAAGCAAAAAAGCCATCGCAATCCCGATAACTGGTTTTTTTAAAAAAATCATGTCGAATCCTGTGCCTGAATAACTTGTTGAATTTCTTTGCTAACTACTGCCTCAGTGCATGCTGAAAAGTGAAATAACTGTGTCAGCTGTTTTGAAATCTGTTTTGAAGTTGATGTGCAAGCCTTTTTAGTGCACCGTTCAAACTAAAATTCTTTTTCAATGTTATGCTTTTTTTTAATTAAATTTACAAAAAAAATTTGCATGCATAAAAAATCCACTAGCTCTCTTGCTTTTTTGGCACCAGACGACGTTTCCGCTGTGATTCAAATGGCTTGGGAAGATAGAACTTCTTTTGAAACCATTAAAGAGCGTATTGGAATTACAGAACCGGAAGTCATACAGCTAATGCGCAGTGAACTGTCTGTCAGCTCATTTAAGATGTGGCGCAAGCGAATGAAAGGCCGTACGACTAAGCATCGTGCGCTGCGAAGCCCCGAGATGAAATTTGACGACCTTGCAGTTGCAGATCATCGTCGTGCAAATTGTTAATGACTTATCGTTTGTTGGGAGATTGATTTGACTGAAGATCCAAGATGTTGTGGAACTGGTACCTGTATTATTAATGCAGATGGATATTGCTGGTGTGGCCAGCAGTGGGATGGCGAAAAAATGTGCTTTCCAAAAGCGTCTGATGTCCATGATCAAAAACCAAAGAGTGCAAGCGGTTCGACAACGCTCGGCGAGTGAGAATTTAAGATCCCGAAACTTTGTAAATATTAGAGGCTTTTATCCAAGAGGCATGGCACGATAGAATCACCATATTGATAAGCTTATGTCCTGACTTCGTATCGATCAAATCGGATAACCGTCAGAGCAAGTTTGAACTACTACAATTCATCTGTCCAGTTGCTCGCCACTTACTGAACTGTCTCCTTATAATTTTAATCGTTTTTTATTAGTCAAATGAATGAATTATTTTTACGGTCAAGGCAGTGGATATTTTCAGTATGTCTTTTAGCAATTTTCACCCAGTTACATGCTGAATCGCTCAAAGATTACAAGTGGACAAACAGAGTTATCGTTACATTTTCTAATGCCGAGTCTAATCCTGACCGACTGCTACTCATTCAGCAAATAAAGCAGTATTCATGTCAATACAGAAAAAGAGATTTAGTGCATGTAGATTTGATTGAAGGTACTGAACAATATAGATACCTAAGTCGGAAATTTTCAGTCACAGGTCATACTGACTTTAAACTTGTGCTGATTGGTAAAGACGGTGAAATGAAGTTAAGTACCACTAGCAGTAATCTTCCAGACGTGCTTTCACTTATAGACAACATGCCCATGAGAAAACGCGAGCTGCACACTGAAAAATGTTGAAAATATTAATGTTCATTGAGTGACCTTGTCCCCGTAGAGTGGATCCCATAACGAGATGCATAATTTTATAATTGTGATGTTTTCGCACAAAAGCCAACAG
>CAIVDH010000132.1 GCA_903904635.1 uncultured Burkholderiales bacterium
CGCTGACAGCTCTGGCAGCATCTTGCTTTCGTCCTGGATAAATAGCCTTTAAATATTGCAGGATGCGTATTTTTTATAAGGCGTGCGACAATATTGTTGTGTCGTCTCATGGGAGGCGAGCTACTTTTTAGACTTCAAAATGCCCAGCCCTCAATTTATTCTTACGCTTTCTTGTCTTGATCAGCGCGGTATTGTTCAGAAAGTTTCTGGATTTTTAGCGGAACACGGCTGCAATATTATTGATTCAGCGCAATTTGGCGACGCGCAGTCTAAGCTTTTTTTTATGCGCGTGCATTTTGTGATGGAAGAACTAGATATTAATAGCCAGTCGTTGCGCGAGCGTTTTTCTGAACTCGCTCAAAGCATGCAGATGAGCTGGCAGTTAAATGATGCAACACGTAAGCCACGCTTATTATTAATGGTCTCGAAAATCGGGCATTGCCTCAATGATCTTTTATTTCGTTACCGTAGTGGGTTATTACCAGTTGAGATTGTGGCGATTGTTTCAAATCACACCGATTTTTATCAGCTGGCAGCTAGTTATAACATTCCTTTTCATCATTTACCTTTGGCGGCCGGTGCAACACCGGAGGCTAAGCGCGCTCAGGAAGAGCGGGTAATGGAAATGATTAAAGTAAATGAAGTGGATCTGGTGGTATTGGCGCGCTATATGCAAATTCTTTCGCCGGCTTTGTGTGAGGCATTACGGGGCAAGGCGATTAATATTCATCATTCTTTCTTGCCCAGCTTCAAAGGTGCCAAGCCTTATTATCAGGCGCATGAACGTGGCGTGAAACTTATTGGTGCTACCGCACATTTTGTCACGGGTGAGCTGGATGAGGGCCCTATTATTGAACAGGACGTGCAACGCGTTGATCACGCTATGGATCCTGAAACATTAACGGCCATAGGGCGTGATGTGGAGTGCGTGGTGTTGGCGCGTGCGGTGAAATGGTTTGTCGAGCACCGTATTTTATTAAATGGTCATAAGACCATCGTGTTTAGGTAAGTACGCGCTTTAACCACGGGCCTATATCATCGATTTCTTCTTCGCAGACTGAGTGAGGCATGGTGTATTCATGCCATTCAATTGCATAGCCCAGCCCTTTGAGTAAATCACGCGAGATTTCTGCACGGTCTATGGTGACTACGGCATCGCCCCTGCCATGTGCCATGAAAATTGCTGTGTTACGGTTTGCTGCACTGTGCTCTGCAGCGATGGTTGTATGTAGTGGCAAATAGCCTGACAAGCAGAGCAGGCCAGCCAGTTTTTGTGAGTAACGCAGGCCGGTCTGTAAGGTCATGGCGCAGCCTTGTGAAAAGCCTGCAAGAACGATTTTTTCAGATGGTATGCCGCGCTCGATTTCACGCACTATTAATTGTTCGATCTGCTTTTGCGATTTGCGCAAGCCTGATTCATCTTCTTTGCGTACCAGGTCCATGCCCAGAATGTCGTACCAGGCTCGCATCACGTAGCCGCCATTAATCGTGACAGGCATTGTTTGGGCATGGGGAAATATGAAGCGGATTCCTGGGCAGCCTGACAGATCGAGTTCACGCACAATTGGCACAAAGTCGGCGCCATCGGCTCCTAAGCCGTGCATCCAGATGACAGTGGCAGTGGGATTGTCAGTGGTCGCTATCTCTATGGTTTCGAGCAAAGGGGTGGCAGTCATGATGTGGTCGCAGCTGGAATGAAAATTTGAAATTAGTTTTTTGCCCGGATTGCGGATTTTGGCCGGAATACTTTGCAAATGCTCTCGTGCGTTTCTATGTATGGCCCGCCCAGCAGATCTATGCAATACGGGACGGCCGCGAAGATGCCTGAGACAATAGTTTTGCCGGATTCGTCTTTCAGGCCTTCCAGTGTTTCGCGTATGGATTTGGGCTGACCTGGAAGATTCATGATCAGTGCCGCATGGTCGGGTGTTTCGCGAATCACGGCGATTTGTCGGGACAAGATAGCCGTTGGTACAAACTTTAGGCTGATTTGGCGCATTTGTTCGCCAAAGCCGGGCATCTCTTTGGTAGCGATAGCCATTGTGGCTTCTGGCGTTACATCGCGCCTTGATGGGCCAGTGCCACCCGTGGTCAGCACCAGATCGCAGCCGAGATCGTCAACCAGCTCAATCAGGGTTTTTTCTATGACTGGTCGTTCATCAGGAATTAGCCTGGTTTCCATTTGCCATGGGCTGGCCATTACGTGTGAAAACCAGTCACGCAAGGCCGGTATACCCTGATCTTCATAGACACCGCCAGAGGCCCGGTCGGAAATCGAGACCAAGCCGATGATCAGTTCATCAGTATGGCTTCTATTCTTCTTCATCGCTATACGGCTCTTCAGGCTGGTTGGCTTTTGCTTCAGTGTGCAGGGTTTTTAGTAACTGGTAAATTTCGCGATAGGCCTTGGGTGGCTTGTTCTCAGCCTGTTCTTTACGGGCGTTGCGAATCAGGGTGCGCACCTGCTGCATGTCGATTTGCGGGTAACGCTCACGTAGTGCCGTTAGTGCCGCATCATCGGCCAGTAGCTTATCGCGCTGGCGCTCTAATGAGTGAAGCGCAGCGGTTTCCGCCTTGGATGCACCTTTCCAGCTGTCTATGGTGGCCTGTATCACTGCTAATTCAGCTGCATCCAGGGTGCGCATTTTTTTGCCTACGTACTGCAGCTGGCGGCGACGGCCTTCATGGTCGCTGATTTGCTGGCAGATTAGTATGGCCTCGCGTACGTCTTCGGGCATGGGAATACGCTTGATGCGATCCCGTGCTTCGGCAACTAATTCGGCACCCAGCTTTTGCAGCGCGGTCATTTCGCGCTTTAGCTGGGATTTTGAAGGGCGGTCATATTCCTGTTCGAATTCGGTGGACTGGAATCCGACGGCGCCACGGTTTGCGTTAGGCATGGTGGGTGGGTCTCTGTCATTCTCTAAACGGC
>CAIVDH010000133.1 GCA_903904635.1 uncultured Burkholderiales bacterium
CCCTTTTAAAGAAAATCGACTCTAAACCTGCCCCGTCCGCAATTGATGTAACAGAGTTCTTAGAAGCATTTTCAAAAACGAACCAAGCAGATGCTTTTATTACGGATAACTTATTATCAAACCTACCTGAAGAATTGGCCTCTGCAGTAACGCAATACGAAACTGAACAACTCGCTCTCCCCGTTACGACTGACGAGTTGATTACAACCATAGAAAAATATCTGTTACAAAATAAGCTGGCGGCAGGAACAACATTAAATCTCTCATACGGAATAACGCTGCTACGCGACTTCCATACTCATCCTGATTTGATATCGAACTTAGATGATCAACGGAGATTGATGGATTTTCTATCTAGTCTTAAAGAAGATTTTCAACGCTATGCACCTACAGCTTATTTGAGAAACATAGCGAAAGTGATCAGCGACCTGAGTAGCAAAATAAACGATCAATATGCAAAATCTGAAGCGGAAGTTAAAACAACAACTACCCAAACTCAAAATTTGCCGCGATGGCACCTTCACCCCAGAAAAATTAGTCAGGCAGACTATCATTACATAGCGGACAACTTGCCAATCAATATGCCTGTCTTGACGCGCAGTGAAAATAATCGGCACGCATACCAGGCATTTCTTGATTTTATTGAAGACCCCAAAAAAAATATCCATGACACGCAGACCCGCAGGCATCTGGATAATTTTTTGAATGTATTTTACGAAGACGTTAACAAGCTCGACCCTAAACTCAGGTCTGCATGCTTAATCCAAATAGACAGACTAGAGGGTGTGTTACAACATCATCAAAAATGTGATTTGCATGCGCAGATTGTTACAGATTTGAATCAGCATGCCCTGACCACATTACACATCTTACGCAATCAAATCGAGATTAATGGACCATCGTCGTCCATGCTTCATCTATTTCAATATGTGCTACATCGGAAAAATGCCATTGATATGCAATCGTTCTGGCATTTGTCTGGCTTAAGCAAAACGCAAAAAAATACGATAAGCGAAAGTCTGCCGCCGGAGACCAGAAAAATATTTAAAGTTTCGATGAATAATCTCAGTAAAGACCTGAAAGAATTCAAGCAGCAAAGTATATTGAATCGCCCAAATCTAGTACCAACGTCGCAGGATGCAAGAAGGCAAATTATTACGCATATCGGACTCAAACTTCATGACTTGACGACATTTAAAGATAATGAAAAAAACAAATCTGCTTTGGAGGTATTCCTTGCGCAACTATATAAAACAGATTTGAGTCAGCCTTCCACCATAAAAAATCTAGAAGAATTTTTTTCTTTATTCTTCGGTCAAATCAAGCAGTTAAATCCCGACACTCGAAATTTATGCCTCACTGAAATTGATCGACTTAAAGGGTTGCTTTTGACAGCGCAGCGCGCCGATATTGAAAGCTATGACTTAACAAAGTTGAAAAATAATAGCCTTATTGATTTTGCCACCGCATTACAACTCAACGCAGCACAATTGGGAACATCTGCATTCATCATGGATTTGTTGCACTATCTTGAGAACGGCAGCAAAGCTATCACGCCCACCACATACTGGGCACTAAACCATGTGGCGACAATTAAACGAGCCAGCATCGCTGCATTGCTAGGCTCGCCGCAAAAAACCTATTTTTCATCCGCGATGATGCAGTTAACTGCCGACTTGCAAACCTTCAAGGCAGCTCAAACTCCGTCAGCTCCATCTTGATCGTGCCGGTCGAGAAAAAATTTGACTGCAATATCTCGACCCGCTCCAGCTTCACCAGCCCTACGCCTTTGCAATACCACTCAGTGCTCACAATAGGGATATCTTTAAAGCCCTGCACCGCATCGAGATACAGCGGCAAAATACCGTTGCCAGCTATGCGCGCACAATGTTTAAAAGTACCTGCTGGGACAGTGACTTCTTCTTCCATGGCTTCGACCACATGCGTCATTAAGACCTTGGGCATTTTCATATCGCCCTGACCGAGATCAGTCTTGGGCCCAATAGCAAATGGCTGCGAAGGCACCATCCAGGACGAACCTACTGTCAGAGGCAATTTAAGCACAGTGCGTGCATTCGTATCTAATTTGGCCTGCTCTTCCACATCCGTACGTATGGCTACACGGGAGATACCCACTTTATCTTTGCGCAACCAATATTCCACACCGATGCCACCCACAATTTCAGCGCGACGTATAAAAACCTGATCACCACCTTCATAATCAATCGTGCGCGGCACCGAACTAACCTGGGTATGATGCGTCACGGCGCTATCAATGTCAGAGGTAACATCATAGGTCCAGCTAGAGCCGACATTAAGCGGAAAATAAGATTCACCAGTAGGCTCATGCGAGCAACCGGCCAGCAGCAGCAAGGCCGTTATGGATAAAAGACGCATCATCATTTCTCCGGCAGACGCGTGGCAGGTGCATCGCTGACTTTGAGTTTGATCTTGTTGTCGGCATTGACCTTGAACCATGACGAACCACTACCGCCGCCTGGGCGATCTATCGAACCGATCTGACGTATGCCCTGACGGCCTTTGCGCTGCGCTTCAGAGAGCTGCGCATGATTGTCCTTCAGATACGGCAAGCGATAAGCGCGCGGTGCGCCATTTGGGCGATTGCCTTCCAAAGAAGTCACCCACAAATAAATCGCGCCTTCTAGGCCACGCTCTTTATTGGGCTCTTCGATCAACGCAGAATTGATGATGAATTTTTCAGGCAGTACCCGCGGTGTCGGCCAGCCCAGCATATCTTCAAAGGTAAAGTTGGCGACAAAATAGCTGACTGTTACGACGAAAATCATCAGCACCTTGATCCAGCGCTTCCAGCCTGTGGCCAGACAAAGTATCAGCAGCCCAGCGGCTACGACTACATACAAAAAAGTCAGTAAGAGCGAAGTGTTGTTCATGTTTGCGGTGCAAGTTGTTTAGGTAGGGTATTAATATTGCTGACGATGCCTTGTGCATCGACGGTAAATCGTACTGCAGTTTTTTCGTCGCCCTTGCTTTCGAGCTTAACGGTACCGTAAAAAGAAATTTCTGCCTTAGGATTGACCTTAACGACAGAGATATTCGCCTCAACCGGCTCTTTGTTTTTAGATTCGTAGTACTGCACATTGACGGTATATTCACCAGGCGCAAACCCGCGTATGGTCACGACTTCCTGATTGATAGGATTAACGACGTCTTTGCCATTGACGGCAATCGTATCTCCCGCCAGACCGCGATCATCGCGGTCCAGATGCATCAAGCCTGCTTCGCGCTGACGAAACCAGGTCATGCCGCCGTTCGGATCCTGCACATAGGTGTCGAGGTCATTAGGATTCATGTCCGGCCACGAAACCGTAATAATGAATTCGGCTTTGGCAGGAACATCACCCTCTTTTTTTGCTTTCGGATTCATCGACAATAAGGCGATGATGAAACAGAAAACAAAAGCAATGAGGATATTAAAGAGCATGTCGTAGAAGGGATCGACCTCGCCTTCACGACGCTTTTTACGCAAACTCACGTTTTCCCCTGGCGGGTCAGGGCGGCTAATTGTGTTTCAGCGAACTCCAGTGAATCAGCCAGAATGCCATCACTGCATCTATCCATTTTTACCAGTTGAATACCGAGCAGCATGTTAGCAACCAAGCCTACTGCGGTTGTCAGCAATGCCACGCCCAGTCCACCGGTTAAGGTCTTAAGCAAGTTTTGCGATTGTGAGGGATCAAAATTTTGAATCTGCGAGATTTCAATGGCGAGTATGGAAAAGCCGATCACTTTACCCAACAGGCCCAGTTTGATTTGTATGCCATTAATCCACCAGGCGGATTCGCTGGGGCCATGCAGGCGCTCGGCTAACACTTCGGTCAGCTGGCCATTATCGTAATCCTGGTATTTACTCTTGCCGACTAACGCAGCAAAATAATCATTGACGCTGCCAGTCAGCCCCACTGGTGCAAGCGACAAGCCAAACTGCGGCCTGACTGCCAGTATCCATGCATTCAGCGACTGCCTTTCATTGGCCAGCGCAGCTGCACGTATCCCCACCCAAATGGTAGAGAGCACAAACACCACAATGATCATCAGGGTGATGCCGGTAGGATCAGCCGCAACCAAGATGCCCCATACATTGGCGCGCCAAAGCAGAAAGGCCGCAAATACTAAAAAGCCGGTGAAACTGAGCCACTGCAGAAAAAATGCATCCGATGAGGACCGGATCAATACTGTGGCACTACGTTTAAAGATCCGCGTAAGCGGAAGAAGCATGCGTGCCACAACATTCATTTTATGAAACCTTGTCTCGTTCTTCTTTTATAGGAATCGAAGCATATTTCATGGAGTTGGCATCGGTTCGAAACAGTAACGGCTTTTCTGCCACCTGCACCGGATTAAGCTGCGCCTGCATGACTATCTGCTTCACGTCACCATGATGAGGTGACTTACTGCATACCGGATCGGCGTTTTCAGCTGCCCCTGTCAGCGCGTAGGCCTGGCAACGGCAACCACCGAAATCTTTGTCCTTGTCAGGACATGAACGGCAGGGCTCCTTCATCCAGGCATCGCCCCGATACCGGTTGAATGCATCGCTTTTATACCAGATTTCTTCTAATGTTGCCTCAGTGACATTCGGGAATGTGAGTCCCGGCAAACTTTTAGCGGCATGACAAGGCAAGGCAGAACCATCTGCAGCAACTGCCAAAAATACTGAACCCCAGCCATTCATGCAGGCTTTGGGGCGTTCTTCAAAATAATCAGGCACCACAAACAAGATGCGCACTTTTTTACCGAGCTTGGCACGATACTCATTCACCACGGCTTCGGCACGTTCTAACTGCTCGCGGGTAGGCATCAACTGATCGCGATTGACCATGCCCCAACCGTAGTACTGCGTATTGGCCAGCTCCAGATATTCCACGCCCATTTCAACCGCCATTTCAATAATGCGGCCTACATGGTCGAGGTTATAGCGATGCAAAACCACATTCAACACCATGGGGTAATCATATTGCTTGATGAGCTTGGCTACGCGTGACTTCAATTCAAAGGTCTTGGTACTGGAGAGAAAATCATTCATCTCCTTGGTCGAATCCTGAAACGAGAGCTGTATATGATCAAGCCCAAGTTCTTTCATGCGCGAAATGCGTTTTTCAGTCAGGCCTATGCCAGAGGTAATCAGGTTGGTGTAAAAGCCAAGTCGATGTCCTTCACCGATCAGCTCTTCCAGATCATCACGCACCAGCGGCTCACCACCGGAAAAACCCAATTGCGCTGCACCCAACTTGCGTGCCTGCTGCAATACATCCATCCATTGCGCCGTGGTCAGCTCATTGCGATTTTCAGCATAGTTCAGTGGGTTGTAGCAAAACACACAATGCAAAGGGCATTTGTATGTCACTTCAGCCAAGAGCCACAATGGTGGCGGTATTTGCGTTGGTTCAGAAATTAGTTCAGACAATCCAGCCTCGCTCGGTTGCTATTTCAAGAAAGCCTTTTACATCGGCTTCCAGTCCAGTGGCGTTAAATGTTTGCTCAATATCGGCGACGATAGCCGGCACATCACGCTCGCCATCACAGCGCTTTAAAATCTCACCGGCGCTTTGATTGAGCTTGACCATCCCTTCGGGATACAACAACACATACGCACCCTGCGCCTCTTCCCATTGCATGCGAAACAATCGCGCAAGCTTGGGCTTTTCAGAAAATTCACTCATGCTGACATCTTTCAGGGATACGCTTTTTCGATGGCGTCCGAAATGGACCACAACACATCGAGCTTAAATTGCAAAATCTCAAGCGCGCGCTCTTGCTGCGCACGCGTAGTGAAATATTCCAGCGTGACGGCAAGACCATGCATGACATCACGCTCGGCCAAGGTAATGCGGCTGCGGAAATAAGCCAGACCATCATCATTGACCCACTTGTAATGCGTAGGCCAGTTCGCCAGACGATCTTTATGGATTTTTGGCGCAAACATTTCTGTCAGCGATGAGCAGACTGCTTCCTGCCATGGTGACTGTCGCGCAAAATTTACATACGCATCCACAGCAAAGCGCACACCCGGCTCCACTTTTTTCAGGGACCATAATTCTTCACGCGAGATACCCACTGCTTCACCTAAGCGCGTCCACGCTTCGATGCCGCCTTCTTTGCCATCGTAACCATCATGATCCAAAATACGCTGCACCCATTCACGACGGATAGCACGGTCCGGACAATTGGCAATGATGGCCGCATCTTTGACCGGAATTTTGACTTGATAATAAAAACGATTGATAACCCAGCCACGTATCTGCTCGGGCGTGAGTTCACCATTGTTCATCTTTACATTGAACGGATGATTGATGTGATAGCTGGTGCCCTTGGCGCGCAACTGCGCTTCAAATTCTGTATGGTCCCAGGGTAGTGCGTTAGCGATATTAGTTTGTGCGTTCATATTGAAATCTCCATGCCATCAAATGCGACTTCGATACCGTGCTTTGCCAATGAAGCACGCTCGGCCGAGTCTTCGTTCAAAATCGGGTTAGTGTTATTAATATGGATCAGCACTTTGCGGCGTGCGCCTATGCTGTCCATTAATTCAATCATGCCGCCCGGGCCTGATAACTGCAGATGACCCATGTCGGCCGCTGTTTTTTGTGACAAGCCCAGCGTAATCATTTCGTCACCCGTCCACACGGTGCCATCAACTAACACGCAATCCGCTTTTTCCATTGCGGCCTGCACATGCGGCTCTATCTCACCTAAGCCTGGTGCATAAAACAAGGTTTTGCCGGTCTCAATATTTTCGATTAACAAACCATTGTTGTCGCCCATTTGCGGATTAGCGCGATGCGGTGAATACGGCGGCGCTTTACTTTTTAATGGCAAAGGATGAAAGCGTATGCCAGCTACACCAGGCACTTCTATAGGCGCAAAGCTCGTTGTATCACCAGCAGCCGCTGGGCTGATTGCATGACGCTCTACACCACAGTAATGCGACAGCACCGGCACTAAGGGCAGGCCATGATTGAGATCGTCCCACACCGAATCAGTGCAATACAGATTGAGTTTCTTTTTGCCTTCACGCAGCATCAACAAACCTGTTACGTGATCTATCTGCGCATCCATCACCATCACCGCGGCGATACCTGAATCGCGTATCGCGCGCGCTGGCTGCAATGCAGGGTTGGCGCGGATTTGCGTCAGTATGTCGGGGGAGGCATTGATTAGCACCCAATCAACACCGTTATTAGAAACGGCAATCGATGATTGCGTGCGTGCGCGTGCATTGATGGTGCCCTTGCGTACGCCATTACAGTTAGTGCAATTGCAATTCCATTGTGGGAAACCACCGCCTGCAGCAGAGCCTAATACAAGAATTTTCATGATTTTCAGGAGGTCAGATTAATTTGGATACTTAACATTCTTTACGTGTTTGACGCACTCTCGCGCAAAACTTTAAACAAAAGCTGAACCCGGCATGGACTTACATGAATGAGAAGCCTGCGGTCCAAATCGGACGCACAGGGTCAGTTACGTGCATAATCGTCTCGGGCACTACACTCTGAAAATCGAGGTTTTACACTTATAAGAGTAAAACTACTTTGATTCAGAATGCAGCTTTTGTTCCATCTGTTTTTTTAATTTGCTGATCCATTTTAGCGCAACTACTCTCACTAAAAATTCATGGCTGCGACCGCTTTCGACCAACAACACCTGCAAGCAGGTGATGGACATACCCTCTACGTGGCACAGTATGGCAAGCCCGATGGCCCTGCCGCTGTAGTACTGCATGGCGGCCCTGGCAGCGGTACGCAACCCTCTGTGCTGGAGTGGTTTGATCTCTCAAAACAGCGCGTAGTGCTATTTGATCAACGTGGCGCTGGGCTATCACAACCTCAGGGCGAGATTCTGCACAACGATAGTCACAAACTGGTTGCCGATATTGAACTACTACGCGCATCACTGGGTATCACCCAATGGATGGTGGTCGGTGGCTCATGGGGCGCAACATTAGCGCTACTGTATGCAGGGCAGCATACGCAACATGTGCAGTCGCTGGTTTTACGCGGCAGTTTTCTTGCCAGCGCACGTGAAATGCAATGGTTTTTTCAATCATTGTCGGCGCTGGTGCCGCAGGGCTGGCAGCGCCTGACGCAGGGCTGGTCTCATCATGAAAAAAACCATGTACTCGACAAACTCTGCGCCATGCTGCTGCATGGTGAGGCACAAGAGGCCAGCGATGCAGCCGGACGCTGGAGTGATTATGAAAATGAAATCATGCGTGTGATGGCTGGCTCTGCAGCCTTGGATACTGACCAATCAAGTAAGGCATCAGCACGCACATTGGGCAAATACCGATTGCAGGCGCACTACTTGTCTCATCAATGCTTTACCAGTGAAAGAACGTTACTGCGCATGGCGCATAAGCTGCGCGCTGTTCCTTGCGCCATCATTCATGGCACGCATGATCTGGTCTGTCCGCCTGAAAATGCATGGCGCTTGCGGCGTTTTATGCCGCACGCAAGTATGCATTGGGTCAGCAAGGGTAGTCATACGCCTGCAGATGCGGGAATTGCAAAAGCACTCACTGACGCTATACGCGACCTCACTGATGCAACAAAAAATTAATAAATTTAATTAACGCTACAAATTAATCAATGGCACCCGCACAACTTGTCACTGATGCAGCTTGCGATAAATAGTGTTACGCGACACGCCAAGTGTGCGCGCAGCGGCAGAGACATTGCCGCCATGCTCATCCAACGCTCTTTGTATTGCCAATAATTCCACATCTTCTAGTCGTGCTGGCGCAGCTACCGTTTTTTTCAACGCTTGCGTAGGTATCGCAGCTTCTGCGACCAAGGCATCATCAACGGCCTTGACGTCTTCAAGAAAATCTTCCGGCAAATGCTCTAGCCTGACCACATGATCCTCATCAGCCATGACCATGGCAGTACGTAACAAATTAGTCAGCTGACGGAAATTTCCAGGCCATGCATGCCGCTTGAACAAGTTCATCACTTCCGGCGTAACAGAGTAAGCCTGCCCATCTGATTCTATCGCCAGTAATTTATTTATCACGACCTCAAGATCGGTGCGTTCACGCAAAGGCGGCAATCTCACCACCAATCCATTTAAACGATAGTAGAGATCTTCACGAAACAAACCCTTGGCAATCAGATCACGCAAATTACGGTTAGTCGCACATATGAGTGAGACATTAACAGGTATGGATTTATTACTCCCCAAAGGCATGACCAGGCGCTCTTGCAGTACGCGTAACAAGCGTGCCTGCAAACTCAGTGGCATGTCACCTATCTCATCGAGAAATAATGAGCCGCCATTGGCTTGCAGGATTTTGCCGGTGCTACCTTTTTTACGCGCACCGGTAAATGCGCCATCTTCGTAACCAAATAATTCTGATTCAATCAAGGTTTCAGGGATGGACGCACAATTGACTGCTACAAACGGACCGCTGGCACGCGGTGAATCATTATGTATAGCTTGCGCGAGCAGCTCTTTGCCGGTACCGGTTTCACCGGTTACCAGCACAGGAATATCCCGCCCCATCACCAAATTAACTTTTTTGATCAGCGCTGCGACTTTTTCATCGCCGGTATTAAGGTAATGCAAACTTGAAAGCCCCCGACGACGCGCCATATTTTCAACATCAGACAAATTTTCTTTGCTGCTTTTGACCGGCTCTTTGCGAATTGGTTCTTCCACTGCGGACTGCAAAAACAAATTCGTACTTCTTAATTCAGCCTTCGCCAACACTTTCACACCTGTATGCAAGCAGAGATTTAACAGCGTAGGCGCAGCAGTGCGGTAGTGATCAAATAGCGCAGAAACGGGCATGCCGAAAAGTGAGCTGAATGTATGTGTTTGCAATGCAGACAGGGGCAAACCTAACTGAAACAATCCGCTACGGTTGGCAGATAAAAATCGCCCCGATGTTGAGAATGAAGCAATCCCTTCCATCAGCGTGCCTATAAATTCAGGACGGCTATGAAAGTGCAAGGTAATGGCATCATCGAAGGCGGCAGAAAATAGTTGATTTTCTATCATCTGCGCCGACATTCTGACCAAAGCCATCGTGTGCTTGTGAAAGCTGCGCTGGTCTCCGGTGACATCGAGCACGCCGATCAACTGTCCCTGATGATTCACGATCGGGGCAGCAGAGCAAGTAAGAAAATGATTGGCCGTGAGGTAGTGCTGATCGGCGTGTACCAACGTTGGCGCTTTTTCGGCAATAGCCGTTCCTATGGCATTGGTTCCTTTGCTTTGCTCAGACCAGGCAACTCCGGCGCGCAAGGCCACTCTGTCAGCTTTTTCGAGAAAATCATCATCCCCCAGCGCGTGCAAAATTATGCCCTGCGCATCAGTGAGTATCACCATGTTGTGGGTGTTGATGATTTGCTCGTAAAGCGTCTCCATGACTGGCACAGCATGCGTATGCAAACCACGGTTGGCATCGACCTTGTAAATCAGGTCTGCCTTTTGCAAAGGCGCATAGTCAGGTCTAGAGTCTTGTTGCAGACCGAAGGCGAGCGAACGTTTGTGAGATTCTTCAATCATGGCGAGTTGTGAATTCGCATGAAGCATGCCAATCGATTGATGTTGCTTATCCGGCAATATCAATTCGGCGCCTTCCGTCAAACCGCTTTTTTCCCCTTGTGAATAGGGGCCTGAGGCGCTTCCCATATGTCTCCTCCCGCGCAAAACAACTGTTTCTTTTTTTATCGGTGTTGTCCACAGGAATGTAGCACTTGTTCCGTTATGACGCAAAAGACTAATTTGCGAGCAAATTTCTTCTGACTTACTGCATGGCACGGCAATTGCGGTAAAGCATGTAAAATTTAAACCTCTAAACGGAGTAAAACCCCATGAACGCACTCGCCCGCATCGTGCTTACCAGCGCCACACTCGCTGCCAGCTTATTAATTTCCAGTTCGGTTTTTGCCCATGGCGACGTCACACCGCAGGCTGTTGACACCAAATCATTGCCGCCTTTGGGCGACAAATGGGCCGCAGATAATCCTTACCGCGGCAATGACGGCGCCATCAAAGTCGGCACCTCTGCCTATGCCCAGAACTGCGCTCGTTGCCACGGT
Source organism: uncultured Burkholderiales bacterium (assembly GCA_903904635.1). Lineage (GTDB taxonomy): Bacteria > Pseudomonadota > Gammaproteobacteria > Burkholderiales > Burkholderiaceae_D > Pernthalerella. Next base: position 11,088 of record CAIVDH010000133.1, read on the forward strand.
ATTGATGCCATATCTGGCGGTATAGCGCCTGATCTGCGTATGCTGGATCGTGATTGCATGACACAAGCTGAAGCCAAGAAAACAAGCTGCATCAAAGAAAATGATGATTATTACGCAACCACGGTACGCAAAGGTCGCGTACGTAATGGCGCCGTGTACATGCCGCCGTTCGAAGGCATCTTGCAACAAGAGGCTGTTTGGGCAATCAAGGCTTATTTGGAAACACGCCGTACCGACAAGCCTTAAGTTTTAGATTTTAAGTTTTAAGTTACAGATTTTAGATTTTAGATTTTTCGTATCAAAAAAATAATAAGCGCCTTCACCAGGGCGCTAACAGGGGACTAGCAATGCAATGCTTTACCGTTCGGGGCCTGATGGCAACCTTGGCAGTTGTCTGCGGCACTATGCTAGTTCATGCAAGTGCTCTGGCAGACATGGAAAAAATTCGCGCTAAGGGCAAACTGACCGTCGCAATCTATGATGACTTCGCACCTTTCTCCGGCAAAGCCGGTGGTATTGATGTCGATCTGGCTGAAGCACTGGCAAAAAAATTAGGGCTCAAGCTGTCCTTGCTGCCTTTTCCTGCTGGCGAAAATATCAATGATGATTTGCGCAATATGGTCTGGAAAGGACATTACCTGGGATTTGGACCAGCCGATGTGATGATGCATGTGCCCGTTGATCGCAGCGTTATGGCTAGCAACGATAAAGTAGAAATTTTCGCGCCTTATTATCGCGAGATGATCAAGCTTGTTCGCAATATCAAAACCATACCGGAAGTGCAAAGCAGTGCTTCGCTAATAGGTAAGCGTGTGGGTGCCGAGAAAGTCTCTATCTCGTCCATGGTGCTATTGGGTGACCGTGAACTGCGTGAATATGTACAAATTTTTCCTACCGCACTTGAGGCATTGGGGAAACTGAAGGCCGGTGAATTGGATGCCGTTGTTGCGACCCGTTCCGAAATTGAATCTGTCCTGCGTGGCGATACAAATTTCGAATTAATTGATGCGCCTTTCGAGCGGCTGCCGCGCAAAGGCTGGGTCAATGGCATGGCCGTCATCAAAGAAAATACAGAACTGGCCAAGCTGCTACAGGCCGCTGTTAATGAATTATTCGAGTCCGGTGAAATGACCACCATATTTGCCAAGCATGGCGTAAAGTCAGTCAAGCCCTAAATGCGCAAGCTGCTGGCAGCTTGGTTGTTGCTGTGCGCCGTAGTCTGTGGCGCACATGCCGGCGTGATGACCAAAGAGACGCTGGCGAAAAAATTCCCTTCGCCTTTAGTACTCGGTGACAAAGATAGCGAACTGCCGATCTGGCCCATATTCAAACAAAATGCCACCGCCACAGAGCTGGTCGCTTATGTCTATGAATCTATAGATTTCGTTGCGCTGCCCGGCTTTGCCGGTATACCAGTCAATCTGCTCATTGCGCTCGACCCCAAGGGTAATTTTATGGAAGTACAGGTGCTCTCGCATCATGAGCCTGTATTTCTGGAAGGCCTGGGTGAGCAGCCATTATTTAATTTTGTGAACCAGTACAAAGGTTTGTCACTGACACAAAATATTACGATAGAAACGGGCACCCGCAAGACAGCAAAAATGGATGGCAATAATGTGCGCATTGATGGCGTCTCCAAAGCGACTGCATCGGTGCGCATCATTAATCAGACTTTACTGACTTCGTCTCTGGCAGTAGCGCGAAAAAAACTGGGCTTCTCAGGCAGCTATGATCCGGATCAGATCGCCCGTTTAAAGCCAGGCTTTTTTGAAAAACAAACGAGCGCAGATTTATTTGGAAAAAATTTAATTACGCATTTTTCTCTGGCCAATCGGGATATAGAAAATATATTTAAAGGCACAGCAGGCGAAGGGCTGGATACAGAAGGCGGTGCCGCACCGGATGCTGTGTTCATTGATATGTATACCGCCATGGTATCGGTACCTAGCATAGGCAAAAATTTACTCGATGGCCCTAGCTGGGAAAAGCTGGCCTGGCGTCTGGAAAAAGGCGATCACGCGCTACTGGTCATGTGGGGCGGTCGCTACAGCATTACGCCAGAAGATTTCACGCCCGGCACTTCACCTGAACGCCTGACTTTAAAACAAGGCGGACTGCCCATAGAGATGCGCGATCTTGATATTGATTTGCATCTGGCCGATGGCACACCTATCGCGCCTGATCAGATGAAAGTCTTTCGCGTGATTAGCCAGACCGGACTGGATTTATCCAAGCCGCTGGATTTTTCGCTGAATGTGAAGCGTGAAAAAGGCATGGTCTATCCGGAAATCATACGCAAATCATTCGACTACAAGCTTGATGTACCTGAGCGCTTTTATGATGTGCCGGCTGGCGACAACAAAACCTGGGTCAGCATCTGGCAGCAACGCGCTGTTGAGCTGGGCATATTGGGCACAGCACTTTTTATTCTGACGATATTGCTGGTACAGCAGCGCTGGCTGACTGCAAATGCGCGCCGCTTCACTGTCATACGTGTGAGTTTTTTATTGTTTACGCTGGGCTTCATAGGCTGGTATGCGCAAGGCCAATTGTCTATTGTGAACATGACTGGCGTGCTGCTGGC
>CAIVDH010000134.1 GCA_903904635.1 uncultured Burkholderiales bacterium
ATGGATTTCATAGCAGAGGAAATTATTATTAATTAATTATCATTAAAATTAAAAATCGATCTGATTAACCAAATAAACTTTTAATACAAGCAAAGCAAACAAGGCGAGTCAGGACGAAATTTAGCTAAATAAAGTATCATTCATTCGCAGAATTTAGTAAGTTATTCAAGTCTTATCAATTAAACATAATTCCGGAGTATTAACCATGACTAGTCGTCGCGAATTTATCGTCAAATTAAGTTTAGGTAGCGCAGCATTGTTTGCAAATCAGGCAATGGCGCAAGGTGCCGCAGTTGCAGAATCAGATCCACAAGCAGCAGCACTCGGTTACAAGGTCGATGGCAGCAAAGTGGATAAGAAAAAATTCCCACAATTCGTAGCAGGAAGTCATTGCGGTAATTGTGCCCTGTTTCAAGGTAAAGCAACTGATGCAGCCGGTGGTTGCCCGCTGTTTGCTGGCAAACAAGTCGCTGGCAAAGCTTGGTGCAGCGCTTGGGCCAAAAAAGCTTAATCACTCAGCCGCGCATTACAACTGGCAAGCATGCTTGCCAGTTTTGAAAAACCTGGCTGTGTATGGCTTCTTTCCTGCACAGCCAGGGTTTTTATTGGGATATCAAATTGCTCTTGGCAGACCTAAACAAATTTTGGTTAGCAATCAGCCACAAATCTGAACCTTTCAACAACCTTGCCAATCTGAAAATTCTGCTTGGTGTCTGTTGAAATCATTCCTGAGCGGATTTTGTCTAACTTAAGTAATAAAGCAGGAACGCTAATTTAAAGGCTGAGATTTCATCATTAACAGACAAGAATTTTCCGCTTTAATCACCAGCAAACTTGTTTCTTCGTGGATATGCGTCAGCTGTGATAATTTATGGCTCCCATAATTCCACGAGTAATACAGCGGATATCACAGATTTTGTTTGCAAAAAGAGGCTATTTGCGCCATAGTTTCGCGTTGCGAATTTCAAGTGTCGAGTTTTTGTCTGGTTCAACACCCGCCTCAGCGCGGATTTCTTCCCTTCATTGCCCAGCCTCCTTGACCTTCGCCCCCTTGTATTGTTTTTTCAGGAGAGTTGGCGATGTCCAAAGAAGATTTAATTGAAATGGAAGGCGTAGTCGATGAGGTCCTGCCCGACTCACGCTACCGCGTTACGCTGGAAAATGGACATATTTTGATCGCCTATAGCGGCGGCAAAATGCGTAAAAACCATATTCGCATTTTGGCTGGCGACAAAGTATCACTGGAACTCTCGCCTTACGATCTTTCAAAAGGCCGCATCACATTCCGACATATTGAAGGACGTGGTCCATCGGCACCGATACGCCGCAAACGTTGAACACTACTAGCGCCATCGCGCAGAGTCCTTAACTGCAGGCAGCCGATTTTCTGATATAAATTTTTCCAAAAATTACTCAGAGTACTCAGCTGCCCTAAGCCCTTCAAACTTAACGAACGGCTACTTTCTTTGTCCACGCCTCCAGTGCTATTAGCATAGCGCTGAGCTTCTCAGCTGTTTCGGTATCAATAAGCTTGCCATCCGCATCAAATTTTGATGGCCCGGCTGAAATCATGACTTCTGGCTTGTTCAGCAATAACCCGTTGAGATAAACAAACACTTGCCGCAGGTGATACTGACTACGCGAAGTACCAAGCCCTCCAGGGGTAACACCTATCAGCGCTATGGGCTTACCGTCAAATGGCTGTCCAGGTGGACGTGAAGCCCAGTCAATCGCATTTTTTAAAACGCCTGACATAGAATAATTATATTCAGGCGAAGCAATGACTAACGCATCAGCAGTCGCGATTTTTTCTCTCAGCACTTGTACCGATGCTGGTAATCCTTGCGTACGCTCATCTTCGTTGTAGAGCGGTATGGGGCTGATATCAAACAATTCCATCGTCGCACCCTCTGGCAGCAACGGAATACAAGCACGCAATGCCGCTGAATTGAGTGATGATTTTCTGATGCTGCCTGATATGCCTAATATTTTCATAAATTATCCTAATTAATGCCTTGCTCACGGAATTCTGCGCAGAGTAAAGCGTCTAAATTATTCATTGATGAGATGGTAAGTTTTGCATAACTCTATCTTCATCGCCACTGATTTAAACACATTTTATGTGCATGAAAAAATTATTCTTGGAGACTAAAATGACAAAAGATCTTATTGAAATTGAAGCCCGCGTTCAAGGTAGTTTTTCTTCAGATGATCCGACTAAAGCACTTGAGCATGATCATAATTATGTAAAAAAACTCATGCATGCTTATCTCACTACACAGAATAAAGAAGTAAAGAAAAATGTTGGTCCAAAAATTTGTGAAGCACTGGAAACACATACCTCGCTGGAAGAATCGGTCTTTTATCCTCACGTCAAAGAACTAAATAGTGCATTGATAGAGCGCTGTCTCGAAGATCATCAGCAAGCTGATGATCTGATCAGGCAAATGAAAGAATTATTGCCAGGCGAAGCAGAATATGACGAACTGATGCAGCAACTGCACGATAGTGTGACGGAGCATATGAGCGTAGAAGAAAAACAGCTTTTCACCGAGGTTCGTGACTCAGATATAAATTTGTATGACCTTGCGTTACAGATGCAATCATATGAATCAAATTTAGTTGCTGCACATGCTAGGCTATCTACAACACGGCCAGAACAAAGACTTTAAAAAATCAAGTCATAAAAAAAGGCATCTGTTATAAAACAGATGCCTTTCTAGTGGCATGGCAGCTAAAGCAGAAAAAAATTAATCCGCTTTTACAGCCTCTACCTGAATGGCAAGCTTCACATCAGGTGCAAAACGTGGAACGCCGTAATTAAGACCGAAATCTGTACGATCAAATTGCGCAGATGCATCAGCGCCGCAAACTTCACGCTTAAGCATAGGATGAATAATGCATTTGAAATGATTAATAGTCAGCTTCATGGGCTTGGTCACACCCATTAATGTCATTTCGCCTTCAACGGCGACCAGCTTGTCACCATCAAATTTCAGTGCTGTGCTTTTATAGGTAATGTTGGGAAATTTTTCAACATTAAACATATCTTTGCCGCGCGCATGCTCATTCATTTTTGTATGGCCAAAATCAATAGAACTTGCATCAATATTGATTTCTAATGCGCCATTTTTAGCCGCACGATCCAGCGTAACTTTACCGCTGGTCTTGAGAAATTTACCGCGCCAGAAAGAAATACCCAGGTGATCTGCCTCAAAGCTGGGGTAAGTATGGCCGGGCTCA
>CAIVDH010000135.1 GCA_903904635.1 uncultured Burkholderiales bacterium
GCGCCATAGTGAATTGGGTGGCCAAGGCAAAAATAGTGCCTGCTATGAGTTTCAAATAATTTTGACGAAAAAAATCCATGCTGCTTCCTTCATGTTGAAATAAATACCTGAGTGCGCGTCAGGGCGTAGGGTGGGCGAAACATCAATGTTATACTTCAGCAATCTGCATTTTATCAAACTACGGTTAATCAAGACGGCAGGGTAGCGTTGTCAGTCTTGTTTAATCAGCCGGAGTGTCATCATTTATGCATTACACACCGGCATCAGCGCCAAATCATCCATGAGTGTTTTAAAAATTTACAACACGCTTGCGCGTGACAAGCAGGTATTTACTCCTATAGAAGCTGGCAAGGTACGCATGTATGTCTGCGGCATGACCGTGTATGACTATTGTCATTTGGGTCATGCGCGTGTGATGGTTGTGTTTGATATGGTGCAGCGCTGGTTAAAAGCGCAAGGCTATGCGGTCACTTACGTGCGCAACATTACTGACATTGATGACAAAATCATACGTCGTGCTGTCGAAAATAAAGAGCCTATTTCCGCGTTGACTGATCGTTATATTTTAGCCATGAACACCGATGCCGCCGCATTAGGTGTGCAAGCTCCTGATCATGAGCCACGCGCTACGGCATATGTGCCCAAGATGCTGGAGCTGATCGGTACCCTGGAAAAAAATGGTCTGGCTTATCAGGCAAAAGATGGTGATGTTAATTTTTCAGTGCGGGATTTCCCAGGCTATGGAAAATTATCCGGTAAATCGCTGGATGACTTGCGCGCCGGTGAGCGGGTTGATGTCAACAGCACCAAGCGCGATCCGCTGGATTTTGTTTTATGGAAGGCTGCGCGTGCAACCGAGCCTGAGGAAGTCAAATGGGAATCGAAATGGGGCAGTGGTCGTCCCGGCTGGCACATAGAATGTTCAGCCATGTCTTGCGATTTGCTGGGTGAGCAATTTGATATTCATGGTGGCGGACAAGATTTGCAATTTCCGCATCATGAAAATGAAATTGCCCAATCTGAGGGCGCGCATGGTCATCAGTTTGTCAATTATTGGATGCACAATGGATTTGTGCGTATCGATAATGAAAAAATGTCCAAGTCGTTGGGCAATTTTTTCACCATCCGTGAAGTGCTGGAAAAATACGATGCTGAAGTTATTCGTTTTTTTATTTTGCGCGCACACTATCGCAGCCCGCTAAATTACTCTGATGTACACCTTGATGATGCGCGTGCGTCACTTACCCGACTTTATACGGCTTTGAAAGATACGCAGTCTGATGGTGCCGCATTAGACTGGAATGAGCCTTATGCCCAGCGCTTTGCTGAGGCCATGAATGATGACTTCAATTCTTCTATGGCTGTTTCGGTATTGTTTGATATGGCCAATGCGCTTAACAAAAATCATGCGCCCGAATTGGCGCGGCAATTAAAAGCGTTGGCGGGCGTACTGGGTTTGCTGGAGCGAACACCGCAACAATTTTTGCAAGCAGCTAAGGCCTCATCTGATGGCATATCAGATGCTGAGGTGGCAGATCTGATCGCAGCCAGAGCACAAGCAAAAAAAGAGAAAAATTTCAGCGAATCTGATCGCATACGCGCTGATTTATTAGGCCAAGGTATTGTGCTGGAAGACAAGCCAGGTGGTATTACCGAATGGAGAAGAGCCTGACATCATGGTAAAAACCCCGCTTGCAACTGCGATACCGACACCTGTCTATTGGGAACAAGCCAAAGCGGAGTTGATGAAGCGTGACCGCATCATGAAAAAACTCATACCGCGGTTTGGCGATTTGCAGCTGGTTGGTCGTGGCGAACCATTCGTTACGCTGGCGCGCTCCATTGTTGGTCAGCAAATTTCTGTCAAGGCCGCACAAACAGTGTGGGACAGGCTCATGCTTGCTTGTCCAAAAATGACACCTGCACAAATGGCGCGCACCGGCGAAGAAAAAATTGCCGCATGTGGCCTGTCGCGTCGCAAGACGGAGTATCTGCTGGATCTGGCGCTGCATTTCAAGGATGAACGTGTGCATGCCACAGACTGGGCGGCCATGGAAGATGAAGATGTCATCGCAGAGCTGATACAAATCCGTGGCATAGGTCGCTGGACAGCAGAGATGTTTTTAATTTTCAATTTACTAAGACCAAATATTTTGCCCCTGGATGATTTGGGGCTTTTAAAAGGTATCAGCGTGAATTATTTTTCTGGCGAGCCTGTTTCACGTAGCGATGCGCGTGAGGTTGCGGCAAACTGGGAACCATGGCGAACAGTAGCAACTTGGTATCTTTGGCGCAGTTTGGACCCAGTGCCGGTAGAATACTGACTTTGATGCAAGACTGACATTTCAGGATATTGAACCCCAAGGGCAGACAGCATAGCCATACGGAGGCACAGTGAGCAAAATTACCTTTCTCGGCTTTGAGCAATCCATAGCCGAACTTGATTCAAAAATAGAAGAGCTGCGTTTTGTGCAGGATGATTCTGCGGTCGACATTTCCGAAGAAATTGATCGGCTCTCGCAAAAGAGCCAGCAACTGACCAAGGACATCTACGCCAAGCTCACGCCATGGCAGGTGTCGCAAATCGCGCGTCATCCGCAGCGTCCTTATACGATGGACTACGTCAATGAAATCTTCACCGATTTTCATGAGCTACATGGTGACCGCAGCTACGCAGATGATCTGTCCATAGTTGGTGGGCTTGCACGTTTCAATGGTCAGGCCTGCATGGTGATAGGCCATCAAAAAGGGCGCGACACCAAAGAGCGCGCACTGCGCAATTTTGGTATGCCCAAGCCTGAGGGCTATCGCAAAGCGATGCGTCTGATGAAAGTCGCAGAAAAATTTAATCTGCCTGTATTTACATTTGTTGATACCCCGGGCGCATTCCCCGGCATTGATGCAGAAGAGCGCGGCCAGTCCGAAGCCATAGGCCATAATCTTTACGTAATGGCTGAACTCAAGGTGCCACTAATTGCCACCATCATTGGCGAAGGTGGCTCTGGCGGTGCACTGGCAATTGCAGTTGGCGATGCTGTACTCATGCTGCAATACGCAACCTACTCGGTGATTTCACCCGAAGGCTGCGCATCCATACTCTGGAAAACAGCCGAGCGTGCTTCAGACGCTGCAGAGGCGCTGGGCCTGACTGCACATCGCCTCAAAGCCTTAAACCTGATTGACAAAATAGTGAGCGAACCTCTAGGCGGCGCACATCGAGACCCCAAGCAAATGGCGGTTTTACTCAAGCGCGCATTGGCTGACACACTGCGTCAGTTCCAGGGTGTTAAAACCAAAGATCTGCTGATCGCACGTCATGAGAAGCTGATGAGTTATGGAAAATTCAAGGAACTTAGCCCGTCTGAATAAGGCCATCAAAGAGTCAGTCGCTGCATATGAACGCGCGCTGGAAGAAATTCTGGCGCGCGTTGTCATTTCAGCGGGCTCGCGGCTTGCTGTTGCATACAGCGGCGGCTTGGATTCGTCTGTCCTGTTGAGACTGACACAAAGCTATTGCGCAGCTCACAACGTAAGCTTGTTTGCGTTACACATACATCATGGCCTCAGCCCAAATGCAGATGCATGGATGATGCATTGCCAAACACAAGCGGCAGCACTCGGCGTGCAGTTTGCAGGCAAGGGTGTAACCCTCAACGATATTGATCAGCATGGCATTGAACAGGCAGCGCGCCTCGCGCGCTATGAAGCCTTGGGCCAGCTTTGCAGTGAATATCAAATACCGCTACTTCTCACAGCACATCATCAAGATGATCAGGCCGAGACAGTCCTGCTGCAACTAATGCGCGGTGCAGGTTTGCCCGGGCTCTCTGCAATGGCAAGTCTGCATCTGCAGCATGATTTGCTGGAAGGGCAGCTTGCACTAGGCAGACCGCTGCTGAATTTTTCGCGTATGCAGCTAGAAACTCTGGCGCAGGAATTCGATATTGCCTGCATCACGGACGAATCGAATACCGATACACGCTACCGTCGCAATGCAGTGCGTCAGTTGATTGCACCGATACTGGAACAACATTTCCCGGGCTTTGCCGCGCAAGTCTCTCGCAGTAGTCAGCATATGCAAGCAGCACAAAGACTGCTTGATGAATTGGCGGCATCAGATTGGCTTAGTTGCGCTCAAGGTGATGCGATCAAGCTTGAACAACTCGTTGTGCTTTCGGCAGATCGTGCAGATAATTTACTGCGCTACTGGTTGCAGCAGCTGCATGGTCATACACCAAGTACCGCACAGCTTGCACAATTGCGCGACCAGATGCTATTGGCTTCTGAGCAAGCGCATCCACTGATACAACTCTCGGGCATCGATTTTGAGCGAAAAGCAGGCTTGCTCAGAGCGAGTCAATCTGCGCCATCGGGTGAGCCGCCCAATGCAGTGATTAATTTGCAGTGGCAGGGTGAGACTGAAATTTTTATACCCGAATGGCGTGGCAGTCTGATATTGGAACATTCAGACGGGCCTGGTTTTGATAAGGCGATGTTATTACAAGGGCCATTGAGTTTGCGTGCACGCAGCGGTAGTGAAAAACTCAAGCTGGATGCGGCTCGTCCTTCTCGCTCGCTAAAAAATTTGTTTCAGGAGGCAGATATTTCTGCACGCGAGCGGATCTGGTTGCCTCTGTTGTACGCAGGTGA